>NZ_JAOQJJ010000026.1:0-35366 GCF_025567135.1 Bacteroides cellulolyticus | reverse complement strand
CCCTTTCTCAAGTTTGAGGCGATCAGCCTCACTCAATTCAAGCACTTTTATATGTTTCATGATTCAATTTCTAAAATATCATGAGACAATATTAATAATTTATGCTGAATATAAAAATATTTTAGATCACTTACTTAGAGGATGTTCTTAATGTTGTGGCTGCAGGCCGAACGCCTATAATACTTACTGCCAGAACTTCTCATGTAGAATTGCTTGCCGAAATGTTGAAGCAGCATGTAGCCAACATCATACAACTCACAGGAGAAGGGACTGCAAAGAACAAGAGAGAAACGCTGCAAAAGTTACAGGATATACCCAAAGATGCCCCTCTTGTAATAGTAGCCACGGGAAAATATGTGGGAGAGGGATTTGACTATCCACGACTTGATACACTGTTTTTGGCACTACCAATCTCATGGAAAGGATTGGTGGCACAATATGCCGGACGTTTGCACCGTGAGAATGAGGGCAAGAAAGATGTTCGTATTTATGACTATATTGATATACACGAACCTGTTTGTGAGAATATGTATCGTAAACGCCTAAAAGGATACTTTGCCATCGGTTATCGTGTACTGTCAAAAGATACTCAGACGCTGTTTGATAATACAGATGACTTACAAATATCATCATATGAAGGACAGATTTTCAATGGCAACACATTCCGTTTGGCATTTATGCAAAATTTGAAAAGTTCAAGACAATCTATTGTCATATCCTCTCCAAAACTCTATCGTACAGAACGAAACACATTTGTTAAAATGCTCAGAGAGTTTCATGTAAGTGGTGTTCAAGTTGCAATTCTTACATCAGAGGAAAGCAGTCAGACGAATTATCTAAAAAGTTTGGGATTATATGTAAAGATTGTACCTAAACTATCTTTATCCTCGTGTATCATAGATAGGTCCACGGTCTGGTATGGCAGTATCAATATACTTGGCTATGTAACAGAGGAAGACAACATTATTAAAATCACAGATGGTAAACTTGCAAATGAGTTACTTGATGTCATTTACGATAGCCCCAAATAGTGGAATGCAAATAAGTAGAAAATAATCATCGTTTTACTCTCTAATGACAGTATTATAAGTGTAATAATTCTTGCAGAACAGATGTAATTACTGCTAAATTGTAAAACTTTTTAGCGCGCTGCAATTTTAGAGCGTTTTGTAACAAAATCCCCCTCAAAAAGCTGATGCTTAATGAGGGGCAAATAACGATAAATATGTAATTTACTTAACCTGAGTTGCTGAATTTCAATAGTTGTATTTTTACATGACTTATAAATTCAGGTTGTCTATATGTAATGTATTAGCTGCTTTTTCTTTCTGTTCGTTCACGATATGCGTATAAATCTGCGTGGCTCTGACATTTGTATGACCTATTAAATCTTTTATTGTATATATGTCAACACCATTTTCCAGCAATAGCGAAGCGAAACTATGGCGGCCGCAATGGAAGGTGATATGCTTCTTTATACCGGATGCTTCTATCCAAACTTTCAGAGGACGTGAAATCCAGGAGGCATCTGTCAATCCCTCAAAAACGAGAGATTCTTCATCGTTTGGGCGTTCTCCACAGAGTTGGAGAGCTTGTTGTATGACTGGCTTATAATCTGGTCTTTTTGTTTTCTGCTGAACTATAACTGCTTGCCATGTACCCTTACTTGTTTGCTGAATCTGTTTCCATTTCAAAGTCTGGATGTCACTATGTCGTAATCCTGTGAGAATAGAGAATAAGAACGCACGTTTTAAAACATCGTCCTTACAAGGAGTATCAACCAACATTTGCACTTCATTCATACTAAGTGCAACACGAGGCTTCTCAATGTTTGTTATCCCCTTTACTTTTGCACCTATATCAACGGTAAGATATTCATCAACGAACGCTTGTTTTAATCCGGCCTTGAGTATAGAGAAATAGGTAGATGCAGTATTCTGTGAGATCGTTCCTTTTTTATTTCCTCCCATGGGGGCACGTAACAGAAACATCTTAATATCTTCGAGTAGTTTAACGGAGATTTCCTTGAATGGGATTGGTTGTCCTTTAGAATAAATCTTCAACAGTTCGACCACACGTCTCCAGTTGGCTATAATTGAATCGGAACTGTTGGGATGCCTTTTACTGATAATGCTATTGAAGTACTTGATAAAGTCTTGTTCGCTCCGCTCGTTTTGTGCAGCGATTTCGTTCTCTTTATCTGTATATAGAATTGCGCTATCGTATTCATACTGCCGTAACTTACGCACATTGTCGGCATAGATACAAGCCTCTTGATCTATCGTTGAACGGCATTGGATGATTCCATTCAAATCACGCTTAGGTTTGTAATTGAATGTTCCATCCGGCAAGATTCGTGCAATGGAAGACTTGTCCCAAATTGGTGTGGATATAGTCCGGTTAATTGATTCAACCACACGGCTTGCCTGTTTAGAGCCTCGCTTGTAAACCGGGTATGATTCTATAATCAGATACCACTCATCTTTATAATTTGATTTTCTGAGTTTGACGGTCACTTTGGTGTTTGGTAATGCTTTCTTCATTCTACTTCTGATTTATATAGATTGTCTATTTCTTGTTTGGGTACATATACATAGTTTCCTATTTGTCTTGAAGGAATAGAGTATTTTCTAACATGCGCCCATACTGAACTATCATTAATATGGTACTTTTCACAAATCTCTGTAATGGTATAACAGTCCTCTGGCTCTAAGCTATATGTTTTAGGAACAGGTTTTTCTTTTTCGGCAATACTTTCCGGTCTCTTTAGGAAAAGCTGTTCCATTTCGGAGCGTTTGATACGCGTGAGCCTTGTACCCAAATTGATGACTGGAATACGTCCCAATTTGATTAAGCGATAGAGAGTACTACGTTCTACCCCAAACATTGCTACTGCCTCCTTTACAGAAATATATTCTCTGATGTCTGGTACTTGTTGGGCAATGGCTTCTAATTTTGCATTTCTATCTTTTACATCCTTTTTGCGCTTCCAAGCTACTTTACCACATTGGGGGGAACAATAATAACTGTCAAGTGTCTTTGCGACGAAAACCTTGCCGCAGACTTTGCACTTTCTTTTGATTTCAAATCCGATTGTTGGCATATTATCTACTTTTAAGTATGTATTAGTATAGATAAGTAGAATTTAGTTCCACATTATCTACTTTTTTGTCTTGTCGCAAATATGTCGCAAATAAGAGATAAAAAAGCCTATAGAAAACACATAGAAACCATGAACCCTATAAACGCAAAAAGCGTGCAACTCGTTGAGCTGCACGCTTTTGCTTATTGTTTATTATTTGTTTACTTATCGGAATCATTTGACTTCCTCTAAAACAACTTCAACTGATTATCAGAAGGTTACAAACATCATGGTACAAATATGGTAATTTTATACCGTAAATATCCATATATACAAAATTGAGGAATATAGAACTGTAAATAATTGATTTTTAGGTGTTAAGTGGAGTATAAAGATTGTATTCTTTGTACTGATAATACAGGTTATAACGATCCTGCTGCTATCAGTTATCTCCATTGAGATATTTGATGTGTTGTGCATAAACCAGCTTGCCATCCCATTGATAATAGGAATTATTCTCACTACATTAGTGTCAAATTGAATGCTCATAGATGGATAAAAATAAACGACCCAGTTTTGAGCATCGTTGAGAGGCTTGGGGGACTGATGTCGCAAAAGTACAACACCGTCAAACTGTTGTGGATGTTTCTGCAGCAAGGCTTATCGTCATCAAATTACGCAGGGGCTGGCTAATACTCGCAACAATCTTATTTGGCAAATAATGGATTTACCATCATACGGAAAAATAATATTTTACTCTTATACATTACCGATCGGGCAAGTCTTTGTAGTAAAAAATAACTCCATGTGCGGCCCTATATATTAATCAGTTTAATTTAGTATCTATAAATAAAGGAAATAAACCAAACTAAACTGTTTTTAAGTTGCTCGAAAAGTGAAAACAAGATCTTGTCTCATTTATTAGACATGCAGATATGCAAGCATATTATTAATGTATAAATGAAGAGATACAACATCGTTCTTATGGCTTTTTTGTTCTTATGTTTTTTTGCTAAAGGAAATATCAGGCAGTCCAAACTAATTTCCTATATAACGAAGGAAGATTGTTGATGATACTTTCATAGAACAAGATAAAATTCTTGCTTTTATACGTTCACGATGTCGTTACTGTTCAAAACTCATGAACTGATATTAATTATGAATGATACATTGTATTGTAAAAATACTCAATCCACTGCGTAAAATGTAGAGATACACAATAACTAAATGAACATTAAATAATTACATACAAAAATCAATAAGTTAAAAAGACTTATAAGATGCATATATGAAGCAATTAAGCAAGAGAATGAGTAATATTGATTAGAAACTATAGTACTGGAAATTGAGAAGAAATGGATACAGTCTATTCATAACTAGAGTTTGATTATGAACCAATTTGAGAACAGAATCCAGATATAAAAACAAACTTGCAGCTGAATCCTGTTTCAATTTACACAAAATTCCGGACAGTGCCTATCTAGAATAAAAATAGCAGGCCTTTGAAACGGCCTGCTACCTCCATGAAAAGCGATGCTTAATGCCTGGAGTCCTTGGGAGGACATGGGTCATTTCCATAGCTGTTGGGATTTTGAATCTTACCATCTGCTCCATGAGGAATAAGTTCTAGTCCTTCCCTCTTTGCCAGATCGCGACTCCACTCCATTGCTTCTTTTTTCGTATCAAAATGCTTTGAAGCCCTGTCTGCGTTAGGTCTTTTCGCATCCCAACCTCCTCTGTTTGGATTAGAAACAATGTGTATCTCTTTCCTCATAACAGTAAGGTTTAAATTGTGAAAAACAATGCGGTGGCCTTCCGATTCCGCTACGGAGCACTTGAGGCGTTGCATACCATGCAACGGTTTACAATCCGTTTGGTACTCTAACCAGTTCGGTGTCAACCCAGAAGTTGTCTGTGCGATTGTTGCAGCCTTTGCACAGAGGGGTGATGTAGATTTCATTACCCCCGAAAACCTTCTGGACGTGCCCGCCAACGAGTGTGCTTGTGGAATGGCAATCGGTAGCACCACAACGGGTAGCCTTTTTACCCGTATGTTTTTCCCAATACTCCAACCACGATGATTCACCCGTTGAGGGGCTTGACCATCTGGAAGTACCACTTGCGTTTTTGACGTATGTCATAGAGCAATTATGGTTTATATCCTGTAATCTGAACAGTACAGCAGAGCTTTACACCTTGGAGTGGTTTCGATGCTCAGGAACGAGTCCACATCCTGATTATAAGCAACAAGAATGCCAAATCTTAAAATTTGAGCAAAAACCTCATAAATTACAACAGTTTTATCGAAAATAAGCAGATAAATCGTTGATATTACGCCAAATCCGCATAATTATGTCATACTGTCAGCCAAAACTGCTACTGTCAGGTTGGCGTGCTATTTTCTGACAATTTGTCTTCTTTTTGAAGAAAATGCAAATTTTTTTGTGCGTACAAACTAAAATGCATATATTTACAAGCCGAATTTGAGTAAAAACCACAAAATGAAGTTATGATAACAAACTTTATCGTAGAGAATTACCGTTCGATAGACGGAGAAATCAGATTGTCGTTCATGGCTGATACAGGCATTAAGGACATGGACAACAGGGGATATACCACTGTTGCAAACACTCGCGTTCTTAACGCCAAGGCTTTCTATGGAGCCAACTCTTGCGGTAAATCAAATGTGTTCAAGGCTGTTGGAATGATGAGGGGTATCATTATTCATTCAGTGAGGCTGAACGATAACGAAACGTTACCGTATGATGCTTTTCTCCTTTCGGATAAGGAGGCGAGACCAACACGGTTTGAAATGTCATTTGTGGATGGCACCGACAAGTTTACATACGGTTTCAGCTACACTGCGAAACGGATAGAAGAAGAATGGCTGGTAGCAAAATTCCCCAAGCGATCACTTAAGACACTATTAAGACGCACCCAAAATACAATTGAGATTGATGAGCAGAACTACTCGGAAGGTTTGTCAATAAAAGAAGGCACCATTCCACTGAACAATAACAGGTTGTTCATTTCGTTAGCCGCACAATTGGGAGGCGAGATATCGAAACGAGTGATAGAATGGTTCAGAACAAAGCCTAGCGTGATTTCCGGTTTGCGAGATAATGACTTTTCGCGCTATACTAAGGAGATACTTCATACCAGGACTGATTATAAAGATGAAATTTTGGACTTTATCAGCAGTATGGATGTGGGGTTCCGTGAAGTGACCACCGAACAAGAGTATATTGACGAAAAGATGCTGCCCAAAGGTCTGCCCGCAGAAATTGTGGCATCCCTAAAAGAGCATCCACCCATTGTTGCCTATGCCAAGCATAGCAAAATAAACGCAGATGGTGAGGTTGTTGGGATGGTTGATTTTGACATAGAAGAAAGGGAGTCGGATGGTACGAGGAAACTGTTTAATCTTGCCGGGCCTATTGTTGACACCTTACGGCAAGGGAAATCGCTGTTTGTGGATGAACTGGATGCACAGTTGCACCCGCTGTTGTCGCGACGTATTGTAAAACTCTTTAACTATGCAGAAACGAACCCTCACGGAGCCCAGCTGATTTTTACGACTCATGATACTAACATGCTGTCAAAGAAATTGCTGAGACGGGATCAGGTGGTCTTCGTAGAAAAGACGGCAAAAACGAGCTATTCTACAAAACTTACACCGATGATGAGTATAACGCTGGACAACGGGGCAAAGCCTAGGACAGATAGCAACTACGAGAAGAATTATTTGGAAGGCAAGTATGGTGCAATTCCATACTTTGAGGATGAATTTAAAGGTTGTAACGAATAGAGAAAGGAGGCGAATACCATGCAGCCAGTGTATATTGACTTACATATCCACACCTATCCCAATGCGAACGACCGTTCGACGGACTATGATGTTGTGACGCTGGTGAAGAAGATTGAGGAGTACAACAATGATGAACCATTCCTAATAAGCTTTACCGACCACAACACCATTAACAAGAAAGCATACCTAGCAGCCAAGGCTATCGGAGTTAACCTACTGTTGGGTGCAGAACTGCACATCAAGAACCACGATGACGTAGAGGCGTTCCACTGCCATATTTATTTCAACATGGATGTGACAGAGGAAAACATTAAAGCGCTGAACGAGATCTTGGACAAACTGTATACAAACAAACTGCCATGCAAAACCGACCAGTCAATACCCGACATACAGAAGGTAATTAATGCCTTCGATCCATTTGAGTTTATGCTACTGCCACACGCGGGTCAGAAGCACGGACAGTTCAACTACTCACTGCATGAGGGGGAACAGGTAGATAACGCCATCAGCCGCAGTATCTACTACAACCAGTTTGACGGCTTTACTGCGCGTGAGGACAAGGGACTGGAAACCACACGAGAGTATTTTGCCAAATTGGGCATAGCGGAGTTTGTGAACCTGCTGACCTGCTCAGACAACTATATTCCTAGCCGCTACCCGGAACCGAAATCGAGCGAGGCTTCGCCTTTCGTGCCTACGTGGATGATGGCTGAACCGACATACGACGGCGTGAGGTTGTCACTCTCGGAGAGTTCGAGACTGTTCTACCAAAAGGAGAAGCCGCAGATACAATGTGACCACATAGGTAAGGTGAAGTTGTCAAACGAGCTAATAGACATTGACGTAGAACTGACAGAAGGACTTAATGTGGTGATAGGTGGCTCGTCCTCGGGCAAAACGCTGTTTGTGGACTCGGTGAACAAATTCTTTGAACAGGATTTGCATCATTCGGAATATGCTAAGTTCAAGGTGGAGAACATAGACGTAAAGAACCCGTCGGAAATTCACCCCTACTACATTCATCAGAACTTTATAGCAGATTTGGTGAACAGGAATGATGAGGCCTCGATAGACGAGATTCCCATCCTGAAGAAAGCATTTCCGAGCGATGACAACGTGAAGCGACAAATCAGCAAAACGCTGGCAGATCTGAAACGCATAGTGGATGAGATGCTACTTTGCGTGGAAAACATTGAGAAGATAGAGCGTTGGCTGAAGGATATTCCACATCCCGGCAAACTGATTACGAAGGGTAAAGTGGAGGGAAACATTTTCCAGCCGCTGATGCCAAAGAATGATGAAGAGGAGAAATGCGCCTATCCGGAGGAAGAGTACAATGCCAACGTTGAAAATATGGTGGATCTGGAAAAGTTTGTAAACGAAAATCCGTTTACAAACAATATCAGCAAGGAGGTAGAGGTTATACTGAAGGAGCTCGCTAAAGCTAGAAGGGGTGCTGTGCTATTTGAAAATGTGGCCGCACTGATAGCGACGCGTAAGGATGAGAAGGACGAAGAACTGCAAACAAGGCAGGGTCAGAACCAGAGCAACTTACAAAACCGCAGGAAACTGATACAGCACCTTCGTGACTACGTGAAATACAGCCGCAGTTTTGCTGAACAGAAAGTGAAACTGACCGAGATGAACAGGTCGTTTACCACTAAGGAAGTGAAGGCTACTGGGCACACACTGTACATAGAAAACACGTTCAAATTTAACGAAGGAGTGTTGATGGAGGTGCTGAACAAGTATCTGAACCACCACTTCAGGAATATGGACGATGTGGTGCCGAAGAATATGTACCAGACAAAATTCAAACAGCGTCCGAAGGTGAGCTCATATAGGGAATTAGGTGACTTTATCTATGAATACCTTCGGAAAAACGACCATACATCGTATAAAATCGTGTCTTCGGATGGCAGGAATTTTTACGAGATGAGTCCTGGCTGGAAGTCGGCTATCCTGCTGGACTTGATACTTGGCTATGATGGCGGCAATTCACCTATCATCATTGATCAGCCGGAAGACAACCTGGCTGTGAAGTATATCAACGAGGCGCTGGTGCAGACCATCAAAAAGGTGAAGTACAGGAAGCAAGTGATACTGGTGAGCCACAACGCCACCATTCCGATGATGGCTGATGCTCAGACTATTGTGCTATGCAAGAACGACGGAAAGAAAATTACAATCCGTTCAGCATCGCTGGAAGGTCAGATTGGAAAAGAGAAGGTGCTGGACCTGATAGCAGATCAGACCGACGGTGGCAAGGCATCGATCAAGAAAAGAGTAAAGAAGTATAACCTGAAAAAATTCAATTAAGCGATATGAAACTGGTATTCAAGAAGAACGAAAATGGCGATGTGTCGGTGACCATGTTCAAGGGCACCGCAGAGGCGCAATTCTCGTATATCGAGATGATCAAGGCACTCTTGGCTGGTGAAGCACTTGACCGTGATTATGATGAAAGCATCTCTAAGGAAGAACAGACGCAAATAAACAACGTGTTGAAAGAGATAGAACATACAGCAATAGAAACCATGGCAGAGAACACGGATATTGAACCTGACAAAGCGGAGAGCGATGAGAACTTACCGTTTTGAAGCAACATACCAAGGATGATTATAATAATGAAATACAAAATTTATAAATTGTTCTTGTGACCAAAGGAAACGTCCAATACACATAACATTTAAAGTTTTTACTTGTAAGTGATCATGATAGATTATAATCTACGCACTGTCATACTTTTTATTGTTTTTAATGTTAAAAACATTAAATTTTAATCCTTTCAATAATCCTTGAATTTTCCCTTATCACTTTTCTATCGTTTAGTTGAAAAGTATTGATAGCCAAATATATACAAATTTTATTCTTATTATCTAAAAAGAATTATACATTAGTTTGCAACCATAATTTAAACAGCGGGTCTGTAATGGTATATATACCTCCCCGTTGGGTTTGAGACGTTCTATCTATAATTTTCCGGTCAGCCATCAGTTTGAGATATGGGGATATCTTCCCGTTATCTTGACCTGTCATCTGACGGATCTCCTGCAGACTGACTCCATTTTCAGGCCTTGCAATAGCCGATAAAATTCTTTGAATCTGCACTACATAGCTATCATACTTTGCCTGATAATAGAAAGAGAAATAGTCTAAAAGAAGCATTATATCCATTTCGGGACTTGCAGAATCTTCAATAATCTTTGCGGCAATCTGCACAGAACGGGGTGTCTTAGGCAAGTAAGACATCAGGTTTTCCAAACGTGTCATATCCGCCTCATACCCTACGAATATACTATAATCAGTGACGACAAGAGGCCGTATATAAGAGATCTTAAATCCTTCGAAGAAAGCAGACTCATAACAGGTGAATGCTGGCAGCACCTTGTCGGCTGTCGCTATCAGAATAGGTGCACCGGCTTTATTGAGCTTTCCCCTCAAATTATACTGCTCAGTATTATCAATCCTCTCGAAATAGTACTGGACATTGTCAATCAACAAGACAGTCCTGCAAGAATCATCCTGCTGTGAACAAAACTTCCATATATCATCAGTTGAGAAAAGGCTTTTTCCATCTATAAAAACCGGCTTAAGCCATTTGGTACTGTTCTCTATACTGAAATACATCCTTTTGAGTAATGAGGTCTTTCCACTCCCTTTTTCACCAATAATCAAATTGGGCTGTGCGATCTTATCCCTGTCCTCCTTTAACAAATAGCTGAAGATGGACGTAAAAATATCATTGTTTATGACAACAGTCTCTTCCTTTATCCCATTGCCAATAGATAAAGGAGGCTGATGCAATATGCTGGTACTTGTATTCATCTATTTAATCATTAAACAAATCTGGAAAATCAATAATCCCTCAAAAGCGGTGAGCAGAACATACGCAAAGCGTCTTTCTTCATAATGTATTCAAGACCCATGCTTAAAGTATAATCAACAGCCTCAATCTTTGAGGCATCCTGACCAGTCATCAAATTGTTGAGCATACCTTTCCGTAGAGTGGCAAGTAGCTTTAGAATCTACCGGGCAGGAAGCTCGTATTCACCATATTCGACTAGTCTCTCAGACCAGGTACTCAAATAATTCTCTGAATATAATTTACGATAAGCTATGTCTATATCTTCCCAAGTCATCTTGTCCTCATAGTCTTCTACCTATTTTGAGAAATAGAATAAGGGATGTTCCAATACAACTTGTTCAGCGAATACTCAACAAACTAATCGCTCATTTCAATATTTTCAGACCTACAAAACCGCAGAACAGCCAACGGACTTTAGTCTTGCTAACCCGTAGCAGGCTTTTAAGCCAGTTGAGGATAAAGTCCACTTTTTCAATTCTGTTTTCCCCATGCTGAGAATCGTTAGGAAAAGAGTCTATTCATCAACGACAATAAATGTGTTTTCATCGTGCCTAATTAGCTCCTTCAAGAAATTTTCCAGGTCTTCTTTTTCAAAAAAATCAAATTGAACAGGACCGAGAGAAATCTTCTCTATTCTTTCCAGTACTGAAGTCAACCCTTTGGACATTCCTTTAGCTACCTGTTTCCAAATACCATTTTTACAGAAGGCTTCAATTACAAGGTTAAGAAAACCATCTTCTGTGATTGTTTCCTCCAGGTCGATATAAACACATTTCCACCTCTGATTCTTTTTCTCTTCTATCAGAAATTTCGCCTATGAAGACTTGCTAATGCGGCGAGGTACAGACAGTAAAAAGAATGGCTACTATCAAGCTGTCTGTTTACCTTGCGGATTTCCTTTTCTCTTCCGAAGAAGTCACCATATTCTGCCAATAGACCAATCTTATCTGATCTACACATAGTTTTTCAGATTTATCCGCAAAGATAAATATCTAATTAATAAAAAAATATTTTTATAGAAAATTATTTTTATAAGTTTATGGCCATGCAGTTCATTTGTCCGGACGTATTCATTAAATATGAACACAGGTAAAATGATGAAGCAATAAATATCGTCATAAAAAGTGAAAAAATCGGGCATATACAAAGAATTTCTTAAGTTCACAAATGGTATTCCACTGGGATTAATCTGCAGTAATCATTATTAAAAAATTATATCTAAATAGCTTTACATACTTTGAAGAACGCAATCTTGCTTTCTGAACGAAAAAGGACGAAAAAACAACAAATCACTTTCCTCAAATATGAGATTCAGTATTTAAGAGATTAGCCGTCTGTCGTATATTCAAACTCTCACGATAATCCTCTGCTGCACAATCAGTCATTTCTTCTGTAAAGTCAATTTGCTGGTCGGAATTGTTGCATTCATATTTATTGAATGCCTCCAATAATCCAGTACGTACTGCTGTCCGATACCAAAGAGTACCTTCCTTATGGGTTTCCGAAACCAAATCAGATGCAGTCATATTTCCATATTTTGCCAATATCTCGTCCATCATCTCGATTTCACATTCTGAGAATTCATTGTCATCAAAATCGGCTATTGCTTCAATGAAAGTACCTCCATCCTTAAAATCAGTTTTTACGAAATTTTTCAGAAGATACGGACTGTCAGAAAGATCGACGAACACATCCTTTGCTACAGGACCGATCTGCCATACTTCAAACGGTATGCCTATGAACGGGATATGATATTTCAGTGCCATACGTTCCTCCATCAAATACAAAAGTATCAGTAGTTGTGTCTTGCTGAGATTAGATTTTTTACGCGCTATATACACAATCGTATTACCAAGCTTCTGTTTAGTATATTCAGAGAATTTACACATAATCAATGTATTTTGGTTACAAAGATAGCTTTAACCTTAAAACGGACAAGAAAACAAGCAATTAACTGTACAAATGTACGTCGACACATGTGGTCAAATAAACAATAAAACAGTTTCAGATAGAAGTGAACAAAATAAATATTGAAAAATCAGTCTTCACACACCCGTAATCCATTAATTATCCGTATCTTTGCCTATTAGAAAGCAACTTCAAAATCATGAAAGAATCTATAATCATAAAGAACTTAGGTCCGCTTAAAGAAGTGGAAATAAGAGATATCAAACCACTGACCGTATTTATCGGTAAGTCTGCCAGTGGTAAGAGTACAATCATGAAAATTATTGTACTTATGAGATATATCTATAAAATGATAAACATCCGGTCGTATCTGAAAAATGCGAAGATTACCCGTTCGCCATTCAAACTACGTTTCAACTCTCTGCTTCAGGACGGCCTGGAAAGCATGATAACGGTAGAAACCGAGATATATTATACCGTAGAAATAAACGGGAATCAATATACCCTGTCCTATACCAACAAGACTTTGCAGTCGGACATCAACATTCCAAACAACGACCTGGTATTCTTCAAGGAATCGTATATATCAGAAACACGAAGCGTAATCCCTACATGGGCATCCAAAGTGGCTACGCTTAAAGGGGCAAGTCTCGGCTTCTTCTTTCACGAGACATTCAACGACTTCAACAACGCGACAGATGTCATCAAAGAACAGCAACTGGACTATCTGAATCTGAAGATGAAAGTCCAGAAGTCCGGCAACAAGCCTAAACAGTTTATGATAGAGTCATTACAGGAAGGCACCAAACCTGTGGAACTGAGATATGCTTCTTCCGGTATTCAGACATCTGCTCCATTGGTCACCATTGTTCGCTATTTTGCAAAAGAATTCTCATTCAAGGATGCTTTCAAGCGCTCTGTACTGGACTATCTGTACAAACAAGACAGACTTGAAAAATTCACTCCCCAAATCAACCAAAGCGATTTGGAGAAGTATGTGCATATCCATATAGAAGAAGCCGAACTGAGTCTCGATCCAGAGGCACAAAGGGCCCTCATAAGCAATCTTATTGATGAAGCGTTCCACAAAAACAATGAAGACCGCAAGTTGGGGCTGATGATAGCCACACACAGCCCTTATATCGTAAACCATCTGAACGTACTGCTTCGTGCCGGATACTTTGAAAAGGCAAGGGAAAACTATCCATTCCTGGAAAAGGATAATATTGCCGTATATCGTGTACATGAAGGCACTCTGACATCTCTGATGGCAACGGATAACGAAACGGAAGAGTATGTAATCAATACCTACGACATGTCCGACACGATGGAAAGAATCTTTGACGAATACGAAAGCATGGAGGAATAATGTATGGACAGCGCACTGATTGACTTCCTCAAAAAGGACTATCCCGCACATTTCGGACAGGAATGGAAAGAAGACACCATGCAAGTCCGAAGAGAACAACGGCCTAAAGGCAAATTCGAAATACGAGACGGACAACTGCAAATTGTACAATATACAGGTAATGGCGTATCCGTCATTAACAACAATTCGGAAACAGATGTAGAAATCATAGATTTCGAACACTATATAAACATCTTTCGCGATACAGATGCCGGTATGGGACGTAAATGTGACTTTATCATCAATCCGATAGCCGGATATGATTTCATCATATTCAATGAGTTGACTGAAAGCGAAAAACAATACATCATGCCTTTCACTTCTCCCAAAACAGGGGAAGAAAAGGAAGGAAAACTGGCATACGCAAAAAAACAACTAGAAATCTCCATTGAAAAATTCTATAGCGTAAACAACTTTTTGGACGACTATGAAAAAAAAGTGGCTCTTTTTTCATGCCGACTGACAGATACGAGACCTAATGGAATCATGTCAAAATCATTACGGGCTTTCCGGAAACCACAGAAAATATTCGCCAATATCCGGGCTCATGAGCTACTGATACATGACTTTGTCTTTGAACAGAGAATATACGATAACGAGTACAAGGTTTGCTAAAAATAACAAGAAATACTCTGATAGTTATCAGAGTAAACCATATATACAGGAACAATGGATGGAGAAAAGACAAGAATATCCAGATTCTAAAGTGTATTGCCTATCTGTAACTGAGACCACCCACTAATAAAAGGACTTATCAGTTTGGAAAGTATCGCTTATGTAAAAACTAAGGACATCATTCTTGCGTTTATGGCGGTTTATGAATTGCCGAAAGCATTATATTCTTCTCTGATAAATGAATGAATTAAATCATAGGAAAAGTCCAATCTAATAGAGATACCAGTAATGAAACAGGAAAGACTTTGAGCAGCTGAAACAGAAAGTGATTATAATGAATATGTTATAAAAGCATTCTATATCTCCTGATTGTCGGCTAGTATGGTTGCGCTCTGCTCAAATATCTGCATAACAAAACATTTAATTTGGAAGGAAAAAAGAGAAGAAATAATAAAAGGTTGGCAGTCTATTCCAATGAATTATCGTCTAAACAGAAATATTAGTTACATTTTGCCAATTATAGATTTGATTAAGATGAAAGAAAAGATACAAATAGCTAAAATGAGAGCAGTATTACTATATATCATGCAAAGTTTCCCTCATGGAGTAGAGTTTATAAAGTTATTTAAAATACTTTATTTTGCTCAGCAGGATCATCTTCTCAAATATGGGAAAGTGCTTATAGAAGACTCTTTTAAGGCATTGAAGCATGGCCCTGTTCCTACCTACATTTACAAGACACTACAAATAGCAGAAAGAATGCAGCTGGAGGGTAATTTTGATGAATTTCTTATCAACATAAAAGTGCATGACAAGAAGGTTTATACTTCTGCCACACCTAATATGGACTACATTTCAGGCTCAAACAGGCGTTGTCTAGATGACGCTATTGCCCAATATAAGGACATAACTTCCGACATGCTACATGACTCAGCATGGGAGGAAGTCATGACGTACATTCCGGATGCTCCTCAAAAAAATTGTATTACTATTATAGACATAGCAAGAGCAGGAAAGGCAACAAAGGAAATGGTAGACTATATCCGCGAAAAACAGATAGTAAAAAATGCTTTATCCTAAAATTTGAAGACGTAAATTAGACTGAGGTAGTGCCTTTAAGCAATAGCGATGGCTTTGTCCTTTCAGTACTAGATAAATCTTCCGTCATCTAGGTATTCAACTTTATAACACTTGCAGCCCGAGATTCAGCAGTTGCTGTCTTGCCACACCACTTTGGTCTTGGATCTGCACCGTACCAAAAGCTTCGAGTCACAAATCAAGAATCTAGTCGCAATTCTGTCAGATATTTTATCTCCTTCATAGCTGACTGCGAAAATGCACAGAAAAGCAATCACAAATTCACCAGTTAAAATACTCAATCCGCAGCGGAAAATGTAAAGACACGCGATAGCTAATTAAACATTAATAATTACAGATAAAAATCAATAAACAACAAAGACTTATCAGAAGCATAGATGAAGCTATTAAGCTAGAAAATAAGTAATATTTGATTAGAAATTAGAGAACAATCTGATTTAATTTCAGCAATTCTTTGATGAGAAAATATGAAAACTTATAACTTACTGTTATTTAAGTATTTATATATTTATTTGTTGCACATTATCTACTAATTTGTTGTGGTACAAATATGGTACAAATAAGTGAATTACATATATTTTAGGAACAATGAATCAAAAATGTATCCCAATATTCGTTTTCAATATTGATAAAGGAAAAACCACTTGTGTATATCCTTGATTTTCAGACTATATATTTTTTTTAAGTGTCACATTATCTACCATTAAGTTACGGTACAAATATGGTACATTTATACCATAAAAAACAATAAACATAGATAAAAAAACACCAAATATAAAAACAAAAAAAGGTGTGTAATCGTCTGATTTCCACACCTTTTCTTATGGATGTTTATTGTTTATTTATCGTTACTTACTTGACTTCCTCGAAATCAGCATCCTGAACATTGTCTCCATGCTTGTCGTTAGCACCACCATTGTTTGCCTGACCAGCGTTAGGACCTGCCTGAGCACCGCCCTGTGCGCCTGACTGAGCATACATTTCAGCGCTTGCTGCCTGGAAAGCTGACTGGAGTTCTGCGCTTGCAGCATCGATACCAGCCAAATCCTGAGCCTTGTGAGCGTCTTTCAGTTTCTGAAGAGCTGCTTCGATAGGAGCTTTCTTGTCTGCAGGGATCTTATCGCCAAGGTCTTTCAACTGATTTTCTGTAGAGAAGATCAAGCTGTCAGCCTGGTTCAATTTGTCGATACGTTCCTTTTCTTTCTTATCAGCTTCTGCGTTTGCTTCAGCTTCAGCTTTCATACGGTCAATTTCTTCCTTGCTCAAACCAGATGAAGCTTCGATACGGATAGCCTGTTCCTTACCTGTAGCCTTATCCTTAGCAGATACTTTCAAGATACCGTTTGCGTCGATATCGAATGTTACTTCAATCTGAGGAACACCACGACGAGCTGGAGCGATACCTGTCAAGTTGAACTGACCGATTGATTTGTTCTGTGCTGCCATAGGACGTTCACCCTGAAGTACGTGGATTGTAACTTCTGTCTGGTTGTCGGCTGCTGTAGAGAACACTTCGCTCTTCTTGCAAGGGATAGTAGTGTTGGCGTCGATAAGTTTTGTCATCACACCACCCATTGTTTCGATACCCATTGACAATGGAGTTACGTCAAGAAGAACAACACCCTTGATTTCGTCTGTCAATACTGCACCCTGAACTGCTGCACCTACTGCAACTACTTCGTCTGGGTTAACACCCTTAGAAGGAACTTTACCGAAGAAGTCTTCTACAAGTTTCTGAACTGCAGGGATACGTGAAGAACCACCTACAAGGATTACTTCGTCGATATCTGCGTTGGTCAAACCTGCGTCGCTCATAGCTTTCTTACATGGTTCAAGACAAGCCTGAATCAAGTTGTGTGCCAACTGTTCGAACTTAGAACGAGTCAATGTCTTAACCAAGTGCTTTGGAACACCTGCTACCGGCATTATGTAAGGCAAGTTTATTTCTGTAGATGTAGAAGAAGACAATTCTATTTTTGCCTTTTCTGCCGCTTCTTTCAGACGTTGCATTGCCATTGGGTCCTGAGTCAAGTCAGCACCTTCGTCGTTCTTGAATTCCTGAACCAACCAGTCGATGATTACCTGGTCGAAGTCATCACCTCCAAGGTGAGTATCACCGTTTGTAGAAAGTACTTCGAACACACCGCCACCGAATTCAAGGATTGAGATATCGAATGTACCACCACCAAGGTCGAACACCGCAATCTTCATGTCCTTGTTTGATTTGTCAACACCGTATGCAAGTGCTGCTGCTGTCGGTTCGTTTACGATACGTTTTACTTCAAGACCTGCAATCTGTCCTGCTTCTTTTGTAGCCTGACGCTGTGAGTCTGAGAAGTATGCCGGAACTGTGATGACAGCTTCTGTAACTTCCTGTCCAAGGTAGTCTTCTGCGGTCTTCTTCATTTTCTGAAGAATCATAGCTGAGATTTCCTGTGGAGTGTAAAGACGTCCGTCGATGTCAACACGTGGAGTGTTGTTTTCGCCACGAACTACTTTATATGGAACACGTTCTATTTCTTTTGTTACCTGATCGTAAGTTTCACCCATGAAACGTTTGATTGAGTAAACTGTACGAGTTGGGTTTGTGATAGCCTGACGTTTTGCAGGGTCACCGATTTTACGTTCGCCGCCGTCAACGAAACCAACTACTGATGGAGTAGTACGCTTACCTTCGCTGTTGGCGATTACAACTGGTTCGTTACCTTCGAACACTGCTACACATGAGTTTGTTGTACCTAAGTCAATACCAATAATCTTTCCCATAATTTTATCTGTTTTTTTATTATTATCTAATTAAGTTATTTCTGTAACTTTTGCGTTACGCTGTATTATAAACAAACCGTGTGCCACGGCATAAAAATGTTTTGGCACAGACAAAAACTGACATTTTGGCTGAAATTTATCTTAATGTTACTGACAAAACATGATTTCTGTCATCTTTTAAACTATGTACATTGATAAAATATATAGGGTAGGAGAGACTCATTTGTTGGAGATAAAAGTATTTTATCTGTTATATTTATAGAAAATGTCAGCACGAAAACATGTTTTTATATGGAAGAACGAGGTATTGTTTCGGTAGAAACAAAAAAATGGAGCCACTGTGGTAACTATGCCACTGTGGCTCCATATACTATATAATAATATATAATGTCAGATTATTTCTATACCTTTCTGTTTGCAGAGTTCCAAACCTATGTCTTTCAGCTTGAATTTCTGAATCTTTCCGCTTCCTGTCAGAGGGAAACCATCTACGAAGAAGATATATTTCGGTATTTTGTATCTTGCAATCTTGCCCTGACAGAATTCGCGAACGTCGAATTCGTTCATTTCGCATCCTTCGTGCAGGATGATGAATGCGCCTACTGCCTCTCCATATTTCTTCGACGGAATTCCGGCTACCTGCACGTCCTTTATGCCAGGCATCTGATAGAGGAATTCTTCGATTTCGCGCGGATAGATATTCTCACCACCACGGATAATCATATCCTTGATACGTCCTGTTATGCGGTAGTTGCCGTTTTCGTCTTTCACACCAAGGTCGCCTGAATGAAGAAAACCATTCTTGTCGATGACTTCAGCTGTAGCTTCAGGGTTCTTGTAGTAACCCTGCATGGTATTATATCCGCGGTTACACATTTCTCCCTGCACGCCTACAGGACATTCTTCGCCTGTTTCCGGGTCGAGAACTTTCACTTCGGTGAATTCGAAATCACGTCCTACTGTTGTACAGCGCACTTCAAACGGGTCGTCTATGCGGATGTGTGTCATACCAGGCGATGCTTCTGTCAGACCGTAAACGCTGGTGACACGCATGAACATCTTTTCCTCAACCTGACGCATCAGTTCCACAGGGCAGAGAGAACCTGCCATGATACCGGTGCGCAGACTGCTGAGGTCGAACATATCGAACATAGGGTGGTGGAGTTCTGCGATGAACATTGTCGGTACACCGTATAGTGCCGTACAGCGTTCTTTATGCACTGATGCAAGGACGAGCAGCGGGTCGAAGCGTTCCAGCATTACCTGTGTACATCCGTGTGTGAGGCAGTTCATTGTGGCAAGCACTACACCGAAACAGTGGAACAGCGGTACGCACACACACAGTTTGTCGTCTGATGTAAACTTCATGTGTTCACCTGTCAGGAAGCCGTTGTTTGTGATGTTATAATGGCTCAACATAACTCCTTTCGGAAATCCTGTTGTACCTGATGTGTATTGCATATTTACAGTGTCGTGACAGCTTACCTGCTTTTTGGCGTTTTCAAGAACCTCATCGTCTATGTTGTTTCCTAGAAGAAGAATTTCCGGAGTGTTATACATTCCTCTGAATTTTTCCTGACCGATATAGACAACATTACGCATACACGGGAAGCGTTTGCTCTTCATGTGTCCGCGGCTGAAGGTTTTCAGTTCCGGGAGCATATTGTATGTCATCTGGACGAAATCGCTGTCTTTCTCTCCGTTTACGATACATAGGGTGTGCATGTCAGAGTTCTGGCACAGATATTCAAGCTCTGCCTGTTTGTAGTTGGTGTTTACTGTGACTGCCACTGCACCAATCTTGGCACATGCATACAGGAATGTCAGCCAGTCGGGCACATTTCCTGCCCATATACCTACGTGAGTTCCTTTTTCCACTCCGATGGCGAGCAGACCCTTTGCCATATTGTCCACGCGCTTGTTGAACTGGCTCCATGTGAAGCGCAGGTTGCGATCGGAATAGACTATATATTCTTTGTCGGGGGTGACTTCGGCCCAATGTTCGAGCCAGTCGCCAAGTGTTCTTTCTGATAACTGTAACATGGTTTCCGGCTTTAAATTAGATTGGTGTATAGATTACTGCAAGAATACGTGCTGCCTGACCTTCGTAGGCATGAACATGATGAGGCACGATAGAATCGTAATAAATTGTGTCGCCTTCTTCAAGAACGTAAGTGTTCTTTCCGTAAGTGATTTCCACCATACCTTTTACTACCATTATGAACTCTTCGCCCTCGTGAGCCGACTGGTTGAACACGGTTTCCTTATTCTCGTCAATGTCTATGATGAAAGGCTCCATGTGGCGGTCAGTCTTGCTGCGCGAAAGTGAGTGATAGTGCATGTGCTGGCGTGAGTCGGTAGCATTGTTTGAGAAACTGATAGTGTCGTCGGCTTCACCTTTGCGGCATACCACCGGACCGGATTCGCTGTCCTGGTCGTCAAGGAATGTACCCAAGCGTACACCAAGGGCACGTGCTATCTTGATTAGCGGTGCCAGCGACGGAATATCTATATTTTCTTCAATGCGTGTGATTTGTTCAGTAGTCAAGCCTGTATTTTCTGCCAATTCTTCTATACTGATCTCTTTTATGTTTCTAAGCGATTTGATTTTTTCGCCGATGATATTAGTGTAATCCATGGTAAAAAAAGTTTTGATTTATATGTTTGTAAGCGCAAATATAGTCAAAATTTTATAACACAATGGTTTTTTCTTACTTTTTGTAGCTTGAATATGTTAGATAAGATTATTTTGGCAATGAAAGCATACCGTTTTTCTGATGTATGATTTCTTCAGCAAGAAGATATGACAATACTTTTGTAACATTCTCTTTGTCGTATGATTCAAGTTTTTCCATGAGTGCGGATGTTGTCATGTCCTTTTCTTTGAGAGTTTCTTCTATGGCTCTCGATATCTTGTCGAACACTCCCTGCTTGATTCCTGATGAATGTGACGAAAGGCATACGTCGCACTGTCCGCAGTTATGTTCGTTTTTCTCTCCAAAATACAGCAAGAGCATACGGCTTCGGCATTTGTCTTCAGTTTCGGCATATTCAGTCATGGCCTCAATGCGGCGGATGAAGCTTTTCTTTCTGTCTTCATATACTTCTTTTGTGAATATCAGACGGTCTGCTTCCTGTCTTTCGCGCGTATATATAATATAAGGAGTTTTCTTTCCCGGTATATAATGGAGAATGCGTCGGCGGGTGAGTGAGATAAGTGTGTCATATACCTGCTGGCGTGTCATGCCGGTGCGCAGTGACAGAGTTTCTTCGTTTATATAGGCATATTCGGTGAATACTCCTGTGTATGAACGGAGTATGATGTTTATCAGCTTTTCGGTTTCGGGGCTTGTCTCATGTATGCGGTAAAGCTCTTCTTTTGTCAGAGTAAACATCAGACGAGAATTGTTGTCCTGCTCGTCTGTGTATTCCAGATATCCCGCACGGGTAAGTATTTTCAATGCGCTATCTACCTGGATAGGGAAATGCTTGAAGTTACGGCAGAACTCATCAATGTTGAACTCTCTGGTGCAACCAAGTCCGTCGCCCATTGCCATCTGATAGTAATAGTTCAGATGCTCGTAAACTGTGCGGATATAGTCTTTTTCGGGAAATGTGTCTGTTATTCTTTTCTTCAGGGTGGCTTTGTCGCTTCTTGCATAAAGCAATACTGCATAAGCTTTTTTACCGTCTCGTCCGCCACGACCTGCCTCTTGGAAATATGCTTCCGGAGAATCCGGTATATCAACGTGCACTACTAGTCGTACATCAGGCTTGTCTATACCCATACCGAATGCGTTGGTGGCAACCATAACTCTGGTTTCTCCTTTCACCCACGATTTCTGTCGCTGGTCTTTTGTTTCGTTGTTGAGTCCGGCATGATAGAACGTAGCCGTAATTCCGTTTTCGTTCAATAGCTGGGCGTACTCTTTTGTACGTTTGCGGTTGTGGGCATATACTATGGCTGAGCCATCTACGTGTTTCAGAATATGAAGGAGTTCTTCCTGCTTGCTCTCTGTTCTGCGGACAATGTATGCAAGGTTCTTGCGTTCGAAACTCATTCGGAACACATTCTCCTCTTTAAAGGCAAGACGCTGCTGTATGTCCTTTACCACTTCGGGAGTGGCTGTGGCTGTCAGTGCCAGAACGGGAACGCCTGGCAGCAGGTTTCTTATTTCTGAAATTTTGAGATATGCGGGGCGGAAGTCATAACCCCATTGAGAGATACAGTGCGATTCGTCAACAGTTATCATGCTGACTTTCATGCTGCGGAGTTTGATGCGGAAAATCTCCGTGTCAAGTCTTTCAGGCGAGATATAAAGGAACTTGTAATTGCCGAAAATACAGTTCTCAAGAGCTATGATGATTTCTTCGCGAGTCATGCCGGAATATATGGCAATGGCTTTTATGCCGCGGTCGCGAAGGTTTCTCACCTGGTCTTTCATCAAGGCTATCAGTGGAGTTATGACAATACACAGTCCGTCTTTCGCCATGGCGGGAATCTGGAATGTAATGGATTTTCCACCTCCCGTAGGCATCAGTCCAAGTGTGTCGCGTCCGCTTCCTATGCTTCGGATAATATCCTCCTGTATTCCACGGAAATTGTCATATCCCCAATAGTCTTTAAGTATTTTACGGTAATCGTCTGTCATTTAAAATCCGCTTGGCTTAATGTCTTCTATCTGTAACTGAATGTCACCGCGCTTGTGTGAGTTCTCTTCTATCGTGTAGCAGATGTTGAACGATTGCTTCGTCTTGATGTATCTCACCTGTGAGCTTTGCCCGAAAGCAATTCCGTTCATCACATTGTTCGATTTGTTGTCAACTAGTTCAAGTTTTATATGCTCCTGTTCGCGTCCCACCACTTTACTTGTGCCGTAGTCGTAAACATTAAGTGTGGCAAACACAGGTTTGTGGTTTTCCGGTCCGAACGGGTTGAATTTCTTCAGGTCGAAGAAGAATTTAGGAGTTATGTCGCGGAAGTCCAGTTGTGCGTCAATATCAATTGTAGCGCTTGTCTGTTCAGGTAATATATGGTTTGTCACATATTCCTCGAATCGTCTTGTGAATTCTTCCACATTCTCCACTTTCATGGACAGCCCGGCAGCATATGTGTGTCCGCCGAAGTTTTCAAGCAGGTCGCGGCAATGCTCTATTGCGCTATATACGTCGAATCCTGAGACTGAACGTGCCGAGCCTGTGGCAAGACCTTCGGTACGGGTGAGCACCACTGCAGGGCGATAGTAAATTTCTGTAAGTCTTGAAGCTACAATACCTATTACCCCTTTGTGCCATTCCTCGTTGTATATCACAATACTTCTTCTTTCCGAAAGGTTTTCAAGAGAATCGACAATCTTGTTGGCCTCTTCGGTCATAGTCTTGTCCAGATCCTTGCGCTGTTCGTTATATCCGTTTATCAGATTGCCTTTCTCGTGTGCCTGTTTGTAGTCCTTCTCAATGAGCAGGTCAACAGCTTCCTTTCCTTTTTGTATTCTTCCCGAGGCGTTTATTCTCGGACCGATCTTGAACACTATGTCGCTCATGTTTATTTCCTTGTCAGTGAGTCCGCACACGTCTATTATGGCTTTCAGTCCCATGCAAGGATTGGCATTGAGCTGTCTCAGTCCGTGGTATGCCAGTATTCTGTTTTCGCCCATGATAGGAACGATGTCCGAAGCGATACTTACTGCGACAAGGTCAAGCAATGGGGTGAGTTGGTGAAATTCGATACCGTTGTTCAATGCAAATGCCTGCATGAACTTGAATCCCACGCCGCATCCTGAAAGGTGTTCGTAGGGATATGTAGAGTCTGCTCTTTTTGGGTTGAGTATGGCTACAGCATCAGGCAGTACATCGTCGGGTACGTGATGGTCACAAATTATGAAGTCAATACCTTTTTCTTTGGCATACGCAATTTCTTCTACGGCTTTTATTCCGCAGTCGAGCACAATCACAAGTTTTACTCCTGTTTCGTATGCATAGTCAACTCCTTTTGTCGTTACTCCATATCCTTCATTGTATCTGTCAGGAATGTAATAATCAATGTTTGAGTAGAACTGCTGTAAAAATTTATAGACTAATGCCACGGCTGTAGTGCCGTCAACATCGTAATCGCCATATATCAGGATACGCTCTTTCCTGCCCATTGCGCTGTTGAGCCTTTTCACAGCCGCATCCATGTCGTTCATCATGAACGGATCGTGCAGGTCATGCAGTTGCGGACGGAAAAACTTCTTTACCGCATCGGCTGTTTTTATGCCCCTCTGTCGCAATAAGTGGCAAAGGATCGGGCTAATACCTATTTCCTTTGCCAGAGCCCTGGCTTCTTCTCTTTGCTCTAGAGTAGGAGGTTGATAATTCCATTTGTATCTCATTATATTATTTTTTTTCTTTTTTCCTGAGTATGATGGGGTGGAACATAATGTTCCTGTCTTTTTGTGTGGCATTACTTGGTATGCCTGTTCAATTCAATTTGTAAAGTTAGGAAAAAGAAAGAATAAAAATGCCGGTTTAGTATAAAAATTAACTAAACCGGCATCATATTATTTGTAATCAGTCTATATTACGATTATTTCAGGCCTAATTTCTTGGCAATTTTTGAAGGGATTGCATCTTTGTGTACAAGGATGTTCATAGTTTTGTAAGCAACGAATGCTTTTGAAGCATACCATATACCTTTGTATTTTCCAGCTTCACCCCAAGAGTTCTTTACCATGAAGTATTCTTTTCCGTTCTGGTCTTTAGCCAAACCGTAGATAAGCATACCGTGGTCGTCAGTAGTTTCCCAATTGTCGAAAGCTGTCTGACGCATTTCCTGTGTTACAGTTACTTCAGGAAGAGGTTTGCTTGTTAGTTCCTTACGCTTGTCGGCTGCGCTAAGTCCCAACCAGTGTGCCATATCTGAACCAGTAAGTTCTGCACCCTTGGAAGCATCCGGGAATACGGCTATACCGTCACGAGTGAATCCCTGTTCGCTTACGTCAGAACCCCATGCAAATGTATATCCTTTTCTTACGGCGTTGTCCATAACTTCCATCAACTCTTCTATAGGCAGGTTGTATGAAAGAGCATTACGCCAGTTGTCCTGTACCTCTACGTTGAACTGAGTGTAGAAAGGATGGTGAGTATAAGAAGTCAAAGAGATATAGTCGTTCATGTTCAGTTTCAGAACTTCGTCGGCAAATGTTCTTGGAGTGTAAGTCTTGCCGTTGTAATTAAATTCTTTCGGACATTCACCAAGGTATGTGTCATAAATAGAGCGCAGACCGTTTTTCCATACCGGAGTAAGTTTTGAGAACTTACCTTTACCGATTGCCTCAACATATGCTCCTGCTACAGCGTCAAGTTCGTTGTGTACAGGAAGTGAGTCGCCGTACATGATACCAGGCATTGCATCCTGTGGCACCATACCATATTTTTCGTAGCAAACTACCATATCTTCAAAGCTACCGCCAGGAGAGAACGAAGCATCACCGTGATAACGTACGTAGTTTACGGCACGATCTTCCATAGTGTGATGAACGATGAACATTTCAGAAAGGTCGAATTCGCCTTTACCTTGACGTAGCAATTCAGATTCAAGGAATGCTACAGACGAGAACGACCAGCAAGTGCTTGAACGGTTCTGGTTCTTGATAGATGTGATAGGGTTTTCCTTGATAGTTGTAAACACAAAGCCTTCTTCAGCTTTTTTCTCCTCTTTCGCTTCCTGAGCGTTTATGCTGCTGAAACAAAGTCCAAGTGCAGCCAGTGTGATAAATTTGTTCATGTTATTAATTGGATTTATAGTATTAATTCTTCATGATTTCCTCTACGTCTTCCACCTTGATAGGAATACGCTTTTCTCCTGTAAATCTTGAACCGTCAGGAGTGATGAGTATATCGTCTTCCAGACGGATACCGCCAAAGTCTTTATATTTTTCTATAACGTCGTAGTTTAGGAAGTCGGTATGCATTCCTTCTGCTTTCCATTTGTCAATCAGTGCTGGAATGAAATAGCATCCCGGCTCATCGGTCATGACAAATCCCGGTTGCAGACGGCGACCCATACGCAGAGATGCCAACCCGAACTGGTCGGATGGACGTACTTCATCATCATATCCCACGTATATCTGTCCCAGGTCTTCCATGTCGTGAACGTCAAGTCCCATCATATGTCCAAGTCCGTGAGGCATGAACAGAGCATGTGCACCTGCTGCGACAGCTTCGTTCACATCGCCCTTCATCAGTCCAAGATCTTTGAGTCCCTGAGCCAGAACCTTGCATACGTCAAGATGTACGGACTTGTATGTTATTCCAGGTTTTGCCAGTTCCAGGGCTTTCTCATGACATGCATAAACAATGTTATAAATGTCTTTCTGGCGCTGGGTGAATTTTCCTCCTACAGGGACAGTACGCGTATGGTCAGAGCAATAATTGTTTATATTCTCTGCACCGGCATCTGTAAGCATCAGTCTTCCTTCCTGCAGAATGTGGCTGTGGTCGTGGTTATGTAATGTCTGTCCGTTCTGAGTGAGGATAGTGGCGAATGAAGTCATGCTTCCGTATGAAGCTGCGATACCTTCCAGGATACCTGCTATGTATTGTTCCGATACTCCCGGCTTGCACAGACGCATAGCTGTTGTGTGCATTTCATAACCAATGTTGCACGCTTTGTCAATTTCTTCAATCTCGCATTGTTCCTTTACAGCCCTTAATGACACGACGGCCTTGATTAATTCTACAGAGGCATGAGTTTTAACCATAGATGCCTTAATACCTGTCAGGTCTTCCAGAAGCATCATGTTGTCATAACGGTATGGAGGCAGGAAATGGATTTTTCTGCGTTGTGATAAAGCTTTTCCTATAACATCCTTCAGTTTGTCGAATGGGAAGCTTTTGCTTACACCTACTCTTGCAGCCAGTTCTTTTATGCTAGGCTGAGGTCCCATCCATATAATGTCGTCCATATCGACATCATTGCCGAAAAAATACTCTTCGTTATTGTCTATGTCAATAACTCCGGCATATCCCGGGTGGGAATGTCCGAAAAAATATAGGAACGAACTGTCCTGTCTGAATTTGTATGTATTGTCAGGATAGTTTGCCGGAGCCTCGTTGTTTCCTAGGATAAGAATAAGACCGTTGCTCATTCTTTCCCTCAAGGCTTGGCGTCTTTTTTGATATGTTAAGGTTTCAAACATAACAGTAATATTATACAGTAATTTATAGAATATGTTATTTATGTTGCAAAAGTAAGAAAAAAATGTCTTATTTTCTATCTGAATGTATTTAAAAAACATATATTTGCATTTGGCGTGTCTGTTTTAAAAGAAATATGTTATGAAAGTAGATTTTAGTAAAATGGGCTTAGTGCTTGAAGGCGGTGGCATGCGTGGTGTATTTACCTGTGGCGTGCTTGATTTTATGATGGATAACAATATCGAATTCCCTTATGCGGTAGGAGTGTCTGCCGGTGCTTGCAACGGACTTTCGTATATGTCGCATCAGCGAGGTCGTGCCAAATACAGTAATATAGATATGCTTGAAAAGTATAACTATATAAGCTTTAAATATCTTTTTCATCAGCGCAGTATTTTAGATCAGAAACTTCTGTACGAACTGTTTCCTGAAGAAATTCTTCCGTACGATTACGATGCTTATATGAAGAATCCTAACCGGTTTGAGATGGTCACAACGAATTGTGTAACCGGTAGGGCTTGTTATCTTGAAGAAAAGCATGATAAGGAACGATTGTTGCGTATAGCCAAGGCTTCAAGTAGTTTGCCTTATGTATGTCCGATAGTTTATGTGGATGGACGTCCAATGCTTGATGGAGGAATAATAGATTCCATTCCTGTGTTGAGAGCCATAGAGCAGGGATATGAGAAGAATGTTGTCGTTCTTACCCGTAATCGTGGTTACCGTAAGACGGAGAAAGACATAAAGGTTCCTCATTTCATATATACCAGATATCCTCGTTTGCGTGTACTATTGAGTAACCGTTGCCGTGTATATAATGAACAGCTGGAGATGGTAGAAAAAATGGAAGATGAGGGAAAGATTATAGCAATCCGTCCGGAAAAGAAAGTCGTTGTAAACCGTATCGAGAAGGATATAAAGAAACTGACGGAACTTTATGAGGAAGGATATCTTTGTGCAGAAAAGGTACTTAAACCTTTGATGCAGGATTAATTCATATGTGAAATGAGCTTAGAATAGACAGCACTATATGGTGCTGTCTGATTATATACCGAGTTTGCTAACTTTTAAGATTTAAGATAAGTGATGAGAAATATCTTGATGTTGCTATTGTTATTGGTTTCGGTGGAAGCCTATTCTATTAATTCTGAATTGGAACAATTGTTATTAAGGCTTGATTCTGTATTGGCATGCAGTGATAAATTTGTAGCGGAGAAAGAAGCCAGATTAGAGGAACTGAGGAAAAGGAAGTCTTCGGCTTTAAAACCGGAGGAAAGATTGTGGCTTAACAAGATGTTCTATGATGAATATTATGTTTATAATGTAGATTCTGCAATGGTCTATGTAACTGATAACATCAGTATTTCCCAAGAACTTGGAAGAAAAGACTGGGAGCAGGAATGGCTTCTGAATAAAGTTTTCTTACTTGCTGCTACAGGTTTGCTTAGTGAGGCAGAAGGAGTTATTGAAGATATAGATATTAAAAACTTGAATAAAGACTTGATGTTCAGATATTATGACAGTAAAATATATCTGTATTCTCATTTGGGACAATATATAGGAGAACGTCCGGAACTTACCAGAGCCTATTATGAGCGCGTAGCGGAATTAAAACGCGAAGCACAGGAATTTATAACTCCTGACAATCCGTCGTATTATAGCTTTTATGCTTCATTACATAAAGACTATCCGAGGTCTGCATTTGGAGACAGTATTAAGGTTAAACTCCAGAAAATAGTGGAAAAATCAAGACTGTCGTCGCGAACAGATGCTATTAATTCGTACCATCTGGCTATTATGTTTTATAATGAAGGTGATGAATACAATTACATAAAATATCTGGTTTATTCGGCAATTGCAGATATAAAGATAAGCAATCGAGATATAGCTTCTTTGGAAGAATTATCAAACATACTATATTCATATAACGATATAGACAGGGGATATACATATATCGGATATTGTCTTAAGACAGCATTATTATATCCAAATAGGGTAAGGTTTGCAAACATTTCATCAGTTATGGATAAATTACGATATGCTTACCAACAAAGGAATGCCGAGCAGGAAAGCAAACTTCGTTCATCGCTTTATGCAATGAGTATAATGTCGGTAGTTTTGCTGATTTCTATATTGTTTATATATGTCCAGTATAGAAGGCTTGTCAAGTCACGAAAAGAATTGGATGAAAGCAATCGTTTGCTTAACCGTCATGTAGGTGAACTTTCCGAAGCACATCAGATGCTTGCAGATGTAAACAAAGAGCTGAGCGAAGTAAACGAGAAATTGAAGATAAGTAACAGTAAGCTTCAGGAATCCAATTATGTAAAAGAAGAATATATAGGTTACGTATTTTCAATATGCTCAAGCTATATAAGTAAACTGGAAGAATACAGAAAGAGCATCAACAGAAAGTTAAAGGCAGGTCAGATAGATGATATAAAATCACTGACTTCAAGTACAACAATAGTTCAGAGTGAACTTAAAGAATTCTATCACAGTTTCGATGCAATTTTCCTTCATGTATATCCGGATTTCGTTGAAGATTTCAATTCACTATTGCGACCGGAAGAAAGGGTAGTGCTTAAAGAAGGAGAATTGCTCAATACTGAACTTAGAATATATGCACTGGTACGGTTGGGTATAAGCGATAGCGTGAAGATAGCCGAATTCTTGCATTGTTCTCCTCAGACAGTTTATAATAATCGTTTGAGGACACGCAACAAGGCCATTATACCTAAAGAAGAGTTTGCCGAAACTGTCCGTTCATTGGGTAAAATGCAGAAATAGACCTTCTTGTTTTCAATGGAAGACTTTAAAAAGTTTACTTTGTAGAGATGTTATATTGTTGATATTCAATAGTATAACATCTTTTTTGTTTACTTGCAGTTTTTACTGAGTGTTATATTGTATATTATTACTTGTTACTTTTGCAACCAGAGAGAAAAAAACTGTTTAATGTTAACTTTGAAATAAAAATTTTATTTATGAAAACTTAGATGTATGAAAATGTAAATATAGAAATGTATATTGGAATATACTTATTATTAAAATAAATAGTCAATAATATTTTTAATATGAAAAAAATAATACAAATATTTTTATTGGTTTTATTTTCTGTCCAAGTTTTGGCACAGCAACAAAAGATTACTATTTTAAATGACAAATCAGGGACGAAACTAATAGTAAACGGAAAACCTTTTATGGTTAATGGTATGAACTGGGATTATTTTCCTATAGGTACTAACTATTCATATTCTCTATGGTCACAATCTGATGATATTATAAAGGCTGCTTTAGATCAAGAAATGCCTCTTTTGAAGAATATGGGTGTAAATGCAATAAGACAGCATATTGATATAACACCTAAATGGATACAATATATATACGAAAAATATGGTATATATACTATGCTTTATGATTCATTTGGACGTTATGGCTTGACAGTAGATGGAGTTTGGGTTCCAAATACAGATTATTCAGATCCAAGGACACGAGCTGTACTGTTGGAAGAAGCTAAAAGGCTTGTCAATGTTTACAATAATACTCCTGGTTTACTTTTGTATCTTTTGGGTAATGAAAATAATTATGGTCTTTTCTGGCAAGGTGCCGAAACAGAAGATATTCCTATCGAGAACAGAAAATCTACTATTCAGGCTGTACATTTGTACAAGGTTTTTAATGATGCTGCTGTAGAAATGAAAAAGCTTGGTGCTTCATGTCCTATTGCAATATGTAATGGTGATCTTTTGTTTCTTGATATTATATCAAAGGAATGTAAAGATATTGATATACTTGGTATAAACTGTTATCGTGGTGAATCTTTTGGTGATTTGTTTAGTAGGGTAAAAAATGAATATGGCAAGCCTGTATTATTTACTGAATTTGGTTCAGATGCATATAATGCAGTAACTCAAAAAGAAGCTCAAAAAGAACAGGCAGATATCCTTCTGAAGAATTGGGCGGAAATTTATCTTAATGCAGCTGGAGTAGGGAATAGCGGAAATTCTCTAGGCGGATTTACATTTCAGTTTTCAGACGGATGGTGGAAATTTATGCAAAATTCAAATCTTGACGTTCATGATACTAATGCTTCATGGGCCAATGGAGGATATTTGTTCGATTATCTAAAAGGAGCAAATAATATGAACGAGGAGTGGTTTGGTATATGTGCTAAAGGGAAACCTGATAGTCGTGGCATATATGAAGTTTATCCTCGTGCAGCTTATTATGTATTGAAAGATGTTCACCGTATAAACCCTTATGCACCTAATATAACTACAGCTTCTATATTAAATAAAATTTCAGAAATAAATGTGATGAGTTCTGTTCTTTCTGCAAGAAGTGACAAAGCTGCATTGCAGGGTGAAACTACAAGCCTGCTGCGTCTTAGTGAACTTCGAGGTGAGTTGTCAGCGATATATTCAGGTGCGAAAAATACTACAACCCCAAAATCCAGACCCGATAATCCTACTAGTTTTCCAAGTTCAACAGGTTTTGATAATATGGAATCTTTTTATGTAGGTGTCACCTCTAAACCTGCAGAGAATGTTGAGGCTGAAGTTACAGTCAATATATTGGGTAATGTTGCCGAAAATACTATTGATGAAATATTCTATGAAAATCGTGGACGTTCCAGATATATTTTAGACGGAAATGGTCAATATGTAGATTTGGGACCGTTGGAGCGTATCAAACTTTATAGCGTTAGTTTTGATTGGGATGGAGATCTGTTCAAAATGAATACATTCTTCCGTAAACCACATTATCATTGGGGATATGAAGGTGATTTTTTTGGAATGTATCAGGAAGCTAGTTATGGCGAAAATATGGATATATATGGTGGTGAAGCCCCTTTCGGTGCAGAAATTGAAGGAAAGCGTATGTTCAAAGGGTTGAAATTGGCTTTCGGACCTGAACTTTGGTGGGGAGCAAATCCTGCTATACTTTTGAAATATCAACGCAGTATCGGTAAATTCAATTTTGCAGGGGTGTTTCAGTATGATATAGCAAAGCGTGAAGGTACAACTACTTCGTATGCTATACCTTTACCTAAAAATACAAGAGCATCTTTGATGGTTGAAAGGACTTTAGGACGTTTCAATGTTGCTTTAGGTGGTTTATGGTCAGGGCAACCTTTGGTGGGAAGAACTTTCCAGGCTACTACGCAATACAGTAATAATGCTACAGTTTATCAGGATGTTATAAAAACAACAGATACTTTTGGTGGAAAGTTGAAAGTTACGTATACTGGAAGAAATTTCAGTGCATATGCTCAAGGAGCATTAATGGGACTTGTGGCTAGTGGCGGTGCAGATAATACTCTTACACTTACTGGATGGAGATTAAAGGATTGTGGCAGCGGTAATATGCAAAATGCGTTAGCAGGTTTTACTTATCAGTTGGGAAATTTTCAGATTGCACCGAATTTTATGTGGCAGAAACCGTTGGTTGGTCCTATGCCCAATGGTATTAATGCTCCTGGGAGATTGAGGAATATTATTGATGATCCTTTTGCAGTAAGAAGTAATCGTGAGACTTTGGCCGGTGAGTTGCTTCTTACATTTGACCCTACTCCGGCTACATGGATGTACGATTGGGAAAACGATAACAACGAAGATGCTCCTTTTGCGGCTTCCTTGGACTTTGTTTATCGTCATCTCCCTACTTCGCAGGATGCTGCAATAGGTATATTGGCAGACGGACGTTCTACATTCGCTTTTGCAGGTTCTGCTCCTGCACATGATTTGTGGGAAACAAACTTAAAGGTTGCTTCAAGGGTATCAAGAGATTTCGGTATAATTTCAAACGTATATTTGGGTACAGCACAAGCAAATGGTGATGATGCCAGATTAATCAAACGTTTGGGAGCAGATGCTAGGATGATGTACAAGAAGTTCAAGCTTAATGCATTCGTGAAATTTAATGATTGGGGTCCGTACGACTATCATAAAGATTTCAACCTTACATTCCCGTTCCAGTGTGAAGTTGATTTGTCAACCAATTTGTTCAAGCCTAAATGGTTGGGACCGATATCTACCTGTGTTGGAATAAGAGGCGCATTCAGGACTCTGGATAAATATTCTCCTCGCTATGTTGCAGGCTACGTTTCAGATGGTAATGGTGGCTTTGTAGAAAGTACAGATATAATAGGTGCCCCTCATGGCAATGAATGGGAAATAAGAACATACATTAGTTTTAGTCTTTTCTAATAATAGTTTTTTATGAACAAAATAAATAAAATATCACATAGTCTTCTAGCTGTTATTGTAGTGTCATCATTTGTTGGATGTACAAGGGAAATAAATACGGATGTATTGGCTACAAGTCCTGTCATGTCGGAAGTCTTTATTGATGCATTTGCATCCGATCTGCAATATCAGGCATGGGGAAAACCTACCAATTTAAGTCTCGATTCTGAAACCAAATATAGTGGGTCTGCGTCTTTGAAGATAGCAGTTCCTGATCCTACTGATTTTCTTGGAAACTGGGCCGGAGGAACATTCTACACAGAAGCAGGAAGAGATCTTTCCGGTTATGATGCTCTTACGTTTTATGCCAAATCTTCAATTCCAACAACTGTTGAAGTAGGTCTTGGCAGTTATGGAGACAATCCTGAATTTTCTGTGTTCTTGTCTGGAGTGAAAGTTGATGAGAACTGGAATAAGATTATCATTCCTATTCCTAATTCAGCAAAACTGACTTCTGAAAAGGGAATGTTCTATTATTCAGCCGGGGCTGTTGACGAAGCTGGTTATTCTGTATGGTTTGATGAAGTCAAATTTGAGCATCTTGGAACATTGGCTCACACAAGGATAGAAAATATGACAATGGCAGGATTTCCTTCAGGGGACATTGAGATTGAAACATTGACATGTTATGTGAATCTGCCTACCGGGGTTTTTCAGAAAATGACAGTCTCTTCTAAATATTTTACATTTGATTCTTCAAATCCTGATGTCGCTACGGTAGAAGGAAATGTAATAACTTTCCATGGAGCTAAAGATAGGACTGTACTTACTCCGAGAGAAGCAGAGGGCAGTATTACAATATCCGGTGTTTATGACTTTGCTCCTGTACCTGACAAGAACGAATCTGACGTGATTTCTTTGTATTGCGACAGTTATACAAATACACTTTCTTCACCTTTTAATGGATATTGGGCTCCTTATCAGACTACTACAAACAATGAAATAGCACTTGATGAAACCCAGCACATTATGCATTACGGCAATTTTAATTTTGTAGGTATAGTGCTTGATGAGGATGCTGAAACCATAGGCAAGACGTATGTTCATTTGGATATTTTGTTGCAGGATAAGGTAGATAATGCACAGATTGATATATCTGCGGACAGGTCAGCTGAAGCTGGTGATGTAGCAGGAAAAATGACTGTAACTTTAGTGTCAGGAGAATGGGTTTCCATAGACATACCTCTTAATGGTGCGGAAGTCATACATCAATTACAGTTGGCTGTAACGTCAGGCTCCATTGCCTATAATGATATTCTTGTGGATAATATTTATTTCTATTAAAAAAATAGTTCCTATGTTTAAAATCGGAAGTGACGGATAACATAAGATAGCACTAAAAAAGCTATACCATTATAGTTAACTTTGTATATAAGAGAAAA
>NZ_JAOQJJ010000025.1:0-35410 GCF_025567135.1 Bacteroides cellulolyticus | reverse complement strand
CCATTATGATACCCTTTCTCAAGTTTGAGGCGATCAGCCTCACTCAATTCAAGCACTTTTATATGTTTCATGATTCAATTTCTAAAATATCATGAGACAATATTAATAATTTATGCTGAATATAAAAATATTTTAGATCACTTACTTAATCAATATTATGATGATAATGAAGCATATAATGCAACATTACATCCCTTTATCCGTAACACTATAGGTTGCATGGAGTTTGGTGGTACAGTATTAAATAAATACCTTAACAAAACAAATGATGGTGGAGCAATACGCCGTACGACAGACGTATTTCAAATTGCAACAGCCGTTTTGTTTCAAAATCCTATACAGAACTTTGCAATAACTCCTAATAACATGTACGACGCACCTTCTTCCATGATAGAGTTTATGAAAGATGTTCCTACCACTTGGGATGAAACAAGATTTATAGACGGATATCCTGGTAAATATTGTGTTTTGGCACGCCGTCATAACAACAAATGGTATATAGCAGGAGTCAATGCATTGAAAGAACCACTAAAACTGAAGCTAAATTTATCAATGCTTGATAACGGTAACGAATGCACATATTATTATGACAATAAAAACCGTCAACCTCAGAAAGAAGTTCTTAAAATTAAAGATACATCCTCTGTTAATGTTGTTATCCAACCTGAAGGCGGTATAGTTATTGTAAAATAAAAATATAAAATTAATGAAATTCATCTATAGTTTGAGACTCAAATCATAGATGAATTTCATTAACCCCCAAAAGGAATAAATCATTTATTGCCAAGAACAAAGTCTTATTACATTATCATCATCTGTATTATCACCATCTCCTCTCCGGCATCACAATCATAAGTATAAGATATACTATCACACCGGAAAATGCAGTAAACACAGTAAGCAATGCATAAGCTACTCTTACTAAAGTTGTATCAAAGCCAAAATATTCTGCCAGACCTGCACATACACCGGCTATCATGCGGTCATTGGAACGTGTAAGTTTTCTATTATTCATAATCTCCTGTTTATTTTACATACGAAGATAGCAAAAAACAGTGAATATACGCTCCTACTCTTAAAAACTTTTAAATAAATGCCATATATACCTATTTATTTTGTTATTTTGCAGGAAATTAGGGATAAAAGTGAGTAAACTATATATAGATAAGTGTCCGATATGCGGACAAAGCCGGTTTGAGAAGGTTATGACATGTACAGACCATTATGCCACGGGCGAATCATTCGATTTGTGCCGATGTACTAACTGTAACTTTTTGTTTACTCAAAATGCTCCTGTCGAATCCGAGATCGGCAGATATTACGAATCACCGGACTATATTTCACACAGCGATACTCACAAGGGCCTTATGAATTCGGTATATCATAAGGTAAGAAAGTATATGCTTTCCGAAAAAGCCAAACTCGTTGGTAAAAGCAGCAATCTTACATGCGGAAGAATTCTTGACATAGGAACAGGAACAGGATATTTTGCCGACAAGATGAAAAGAGAAGGCTGGCAGGTGTCTGCCATCGAAAAAAGTCCTCAGGCAAGAGAATTCGCAAAAGAGCATTTCGGAATAAAGGTCAACCCTCCGGAAGATTTGTTTACCATTAAGGACAAAACATTCGATGTTATCACCCTATGGCACGTAATGGAACATTTGGAACAACTGAACCGTACATGGGAGACTTTGGGTAAAATACTTAAAGATAGCGGAGCATTGATAATAGCAGTACCTAATGCGGCGTCTTATGATGCGGAAAAGTATAAAAATATGTGGGCAGCATATGATGTTCCAAGGCACTTATGGCACTTTACTCCTACTACAATCAAGAAAATAGCCTCAAAACATGGTTTTGTGATGACAGAAAGATATCCTATGCCATTCGATGCATTTTATGTGTCAATGCTTAGCGAGAAGTATATGAAAAAGTCGAATACATTTGTTCGAGGACTATTGACAGGAGCAAAAGCATGGATAGCATCTATAAACCATAAGGACAAGAGCAGTTCAATGATTTATATATTCAGAAAGAAACAGTTATGAGAAAACATAAGTCTATATTCGACATGCAATTTATAACGGCAGGAATAAGTACCACAATGGTATTGTTTCTGTTGGGACTGGTAGTCTTTTTCGTACTGACGGCAAACAATCTTTCTGTGTATATCAGAGAAAACATAGCCTTCAGCGCTATACTTGACGACGGAATAAAGGAGACTTCCATAATAAAGCTTCAGGAAAGCCTCAACAAGAAAGATTACGTTAAACAGACAGTCTATATATCGAAGGATCAGGCTCTTAAAGAACAAATAGAAGCCATGGGAACAGATCCTAGTGAATTTTTGGGACATAATCCGTTCAACGCTTCCATAGAGATAAAGCTTAACGCTGGATATACTAATCCGGACAGCATAAAATGGATCGAGAAAGAGCTTATGGCTAACAAGAGCATATTGGAAATAAGTTATCCTCAAAATCTGCTTGACTCCGTAAACAGGAACCTTCAGAAAATAAGCGCTTTCCTGCTGGGACTTGCAGTTCTGCTCTCGCTGATATCATTCTCGCTGATAAACAATACCATACGTCTGACCATCTATTCCAAAAGGTTTCTGATACACACCATGAAGCTGGTAGGTGCAAGCTGGGGGTTCATACGCCGTCCGTTCATCACCAGAAACCTGTGGATAGGAATACTTTCCGGAGCTGTGGCAAACGCCATTCTTACAGCATCGGCATATACGGCAGTGAAATACGAGCCTGAACTTCTGGCTATCGTATCGCCTAAAAGCATAATGATTGTAGCGGCTGCAGTAATGGTATTCGGTATGATAATAACCACACTGTGCGCATATATATCAATCAACAAATATCTGCGCATGAAAATAAGCGAACTGTATTGAAAACAATAACATTATCAAGATATGGACAGAACTAAATTTGCATTCGACAAGACAAACTTCATCCTCCTGGGGATAGGGATGGCAGTCATCATCATCGGCTTTCTGCTGATGACAGGCCCGGGTTCGACAGAAACAGCATTCGAACCGGACATTTTCAGTGTGCGCCGCATCAAAGTGGCACCTTTTGTATGCTTCGTAGGATTTATTTTCATGATATACGGCATACTGCGTAAACCAAAATCAATTTCAGAAAATATCGAAAATTAAGAATAACAAAACATGACTTGGATTGAAGCTATTATTCTGGGAATCCTTCAAGGACTCACAGAATACCTGCCTGTGAGCAGTAGTGGGCATCTTGCCATCGGCTCTGCACTTTTTGGAATAGAAGGTGAAGAAAACTTGACATTCACCATTGTGGTGCATGTGGCGACCGTACTTAGTACTCTGGTAATATTGTGGAAAGAGATAGACTGGATTTTCCGTGGTCTGTTCAAATTCCAGATGAACGAAGAGACTAAATATGTACTGAACATCATAGTTTCCATGATTCCTGTGGGAATTGTAGGAGTGTTCTTCAAAGACTATGTAGAAGACATATTCAGTTCAGGACTTCTGATTGTAGGAATAATGCTGTTGGTCACTGCATCTCTGTTGGTATTCTCTTATTATGCCAAGCCTCGCACCAAAGAGAAAATCAGCATGAAAGACGCGTTCATTATCGGTTTGGCACAGGCTTGTGCAGTAATGCCGGGACTCTCACGTTCAGGCTCTACCATAGCCACAGGATTGTTATTAGGCAACAAGAAAGAGACACTTGCACAATTCTCATTCCTTATGGTTATTCCTCCGATACTGGGTGAAGCATTATTGAGCGGAATGGAAATAGTGAAAGACGCATCGGCAGCCAACGCTGAAATGTCTATAGGCGCACTCATAGCAGGTTTCCTTGCGGCCTTCATCTCCGGATGTATAGCCTGCAAATGGATGATAAACATCGTGAAGAAAGGAAAACTGGTTTACTTCGGTATTTATTGTGCCATAGCCGGTGCCATAACTATAGCTGTATCATTATTGAACTAAAACGGTCTGTATGCTGGATTTTAAGGAAGGAGAAATTCTATACATAGACAAACCTCTGAAGTGGACATCATTTGCTGTAGTAAACAAGCTTAGATATCACATAAGCCGCAAAATGGGGGTGAAGAAAATAAAAGTGGGACATGCCGGAACACTTGATCCCCTTGCCACAGGAGTGATGATTATATGCACAGGAAAGGCAACAAAAAGAATAGAAGAATTTCAGTATCACACCAAGGAATACATCGCCACTCTGCAACTGGGAGCTACCACTCCGTCGTTCGACCTTGAAAAGGAGATAGACGCTACTTATCCCACCGAACACATCACCCGCGAAATGGTGGAGGAAGTACTGAAAAAGTTCATAGGAACCATAGAACAGGTGCCACCGGTATTCTCAGCATGTAAGGTTGACGGTAAAAGAGCTTACGACCTTGCAAGAAAAGGCGATGAAGTTGAACTAAAAGCCAAGACACTTGTTATAGATGATATAGAGCTACTGGAATGCAACCTGCCTGAAATAAAAATCAGAGTAGTCTGCAGCAAAGGAACTTACATCAGGGCTCTGGCAAGGGATATCGGACAAGCCCTAGACAGCGGCGCACACCTCACGGGACTGATACGTACCCGAGTGGGAGATGTGAAACTGGAAGACTGTATGAAGCCTGAAGATTTCGAGCAATGGCTCGACAAGCAAGATATTAAAGTTACAAACGATTAAGGAAAGAAAGGAACAAAAGATGAAACTGTCACAATTCAAATTCAAATTGCCGGATGAAAAAATTGCTCTGTATCCTACCGACTACAGAGACGAGTCGCGCCTGATGGTGGTACATAAATCAACAGGCGAAATAGAGCACAAAGTGTTCAAGGACATCCTGAATTATTTCGACGACAAGGATGTGTTTATCTTTAACGACACTAAAGTATTCCCTGCGCGTTTGTACGGAAACAAAGAAAAGACCGGAGCCAAAATCGAAGTTTTCCTGCTCAGGGAACTGAACGAAGAGCTACGTCTGTGGGACGTTCTTGTCGATCCAGCACGTAAGATACGTATCGGTAACAAGCTGTATTTCGGCGAAGATGACTCTATGGTAGCCGAAGTTATAGACAACACAACTTCAAGAGGACGTACACTACGCTTCCTTTACGACGGTCCGCACGACGAGTTCAAGAAAGCCCTTTATGCGCTTGGCGAACCACCATTGCCTCCATTCATCAACCGCCGTGCAGAGCCTATTGACGAAGAACGTTTCCAGAATATCTTTGCAAAGAACGAAGGAGCCGTTACAGTTCCGGCTTCAGGATTGCACTTCAGCCGCGAGCTTATGAAACGTATGGAAATCAAAGGTATCGACTTCGCATTCATCACAATGCATGCCGGACTTGGCAACTTCCGCGAAATAGACGTCGAGGACCTTACAAAACATAAAGTTGATTCTGAGCAGATGTTTGTCAATGCAGAAGCATGCCGCATCGTCAACAAAGCCAAAGACAACGGTCACAATATCTGTGCCGTAGGTACTACTGTAATGAGGACAATCGAAACTGCAGTAAGTACAGACGGCCACCTCAAGGAATACGAAGGCTGGACAAACAAGTTCATCTTCCCTCCATACGATTTCAGCGTGGCAAACTCAATGGTGAGCAACTTCAACATGCCTATGTCAACAATGCTTATGCTGGTTTGCTCGTACGGTGGATACGAACTGATAATGGATGCCTACAACATCGCCCTTAAAGAAGACTACCGCTTCGGAACTTACGGCGATGCAATGCTTATACTCGACAAATAATTATGGCAAAAGTATTCTTGGGCCTTGGTACCAACCTTGGCGACAAAAGAAACAATCTGCTTACTGCAGTAAACCATATAGAAGAAAAGATAGGGAGGGTAACTTCCCTATCTTCTTTTTATGTGACAGAACCTTGGGGATTCGAATCAGACAACTCATTCCTGAATGCAGCCCTTTGTGTGGATACATCGCTCGAACCTGCGGCTATTCTTCATATTATAAAAGAAATAGAAATAGAAATGGGCAGAACACAGAAATCTGTAAACAAAGTATATTCCGACCGACCTATTGACATCGACATCCTCCTTTACGATGATATGATTATGAAGTCAGATGAACTGACCATCCCCCACCCGCTTATGACAGAAAGGGATTTCGTTATGAAACCATTAGTAGAAATTGCAGGTGATGCCGTACATCCTGTTTTTAAGAAGAGACTAAAAGAAATATCACATTAGTGTAGAGTGAATTTCTTATATAATTTGAGCTGTCGCAAATTATTCGACAGCTCAAATTATAATATCAACACAAAACAAAAAAACTAAAACATCTTGAATAAATCTATAAACCACACTGTTGTTTATATAAATATCACTGTGATTTTTATAAACAACAGTGTTGTTTATAAAAACACAAGTTTGATTTATAGGTTACGACAGCATATTTATAAGTTTTTTCCAGCACATCTATAACTTTCCTAGGCCAAGTATGTTAAAATAATATGCATTTTGTAATTATTCCAATTAATATGCGTATCTTTGCAGGCGAAAATAAAAAGTGGAAAGATTTGAGTAGCTTGCAACCACGGAAAAAAATGCTAAAACACATATATTTATTCCAACATTCCTACTCTGTCCGTACACGGATAATTACAATCACTAATTTTTTAATTTAAAACGTAAAATGGGATATTTATTCACATCCGAATCAGTGTCTGAAGGACACCCCGACAAAGTAGCCGATCAAATATCGGATGCTGTGCTTGACAAACTGTTGGCTTATGACCCCAGTTCTAAAGTAGCTTGCGAAACATTGGTAACTACCGGACAGGTGGTACTGGCAGGAGAAGTGAAAACCAATGCGTACATCGACTTGCAGCGTGTAGCCAGAGAGGTTATCAACAAGATTGGCTATACAAAGAGCGAGTATATGTTTGAAGGAAACTCATGCGGAGTACTTTCTGCAATCCACGAACAGAGTGCAGATATCAACCGCGGAGTGGAACGCGAAGAACCAATGGACCAGGGTGCAGGCGACCAGGGTATGATGTTCGGTTACGCTACAAACGAAACTGAAAACTACATGCCTCTTTCGCTCGACCTTGCTCACAAGATACTTAGAGTACTTGCCGACATCCGTCGCGAAGGCAAAGTAATGACTTACCTCCGTCCGGACTCAAAAAGCCAGGTTACTATCGAATACGATGACGACCGCCGTCCTGTAAGAATAGACACTATCGTAGTTTCTACACAGCACGATGAGTTCGTTGCTCCTGCTGATTCTTCTAAAGAAGCTCAATTGAAGGCTGACGAAGAAATGCTTGCAACAATCCGTAAGGACGTTATCGAAGTACTTATGCCAAGAGTGATAGCAGAGATACACAATCCTGCAGTATTGGCTCTGTTCAACGACAACATCAAGTATCACGTAAACCCTACTGGTAAGTTCGTTATCGGTGGTCCTCACGGTGATACAGGTCTGACCGGACGTAAGATTATCGTTGACACATACGGTGGAGCCGGTGCTCACGGTGGTGGTGCTTTCTCCGGTAAAGACCCAAGTAAGGTTGACCGTAGCGCAGCATATGCTGCTCGCCACATCGCTAAGAACCTTGTAGCGGCAGGTGTAGCAGATGAAATACTGGTACAGGTATCATACGCAATCGGTGTTGCGAAACCTATCAACATCTACGTAAACACTTACGGAAGAAGCAATGTAAAAATGACCGACGGTGAGATAGCCAAGAAGATTGACGAAATATTCGACATGAGACCTAAAGCTATCGAACAGCGCCTGAAACTCCGTAACCCTATCTACAGCGAAACAGCTGCTTACGGACACATGGGACGCGAACCAAAAGTTGTTACAAAAACATTCGAATCTGTTTACGAAGGCAACAAGACTGTTGAGGTAGAACTCTTCACATGGGAGAAACTGGATTATGTTGACAAAGTAAAAGAAGCTTTCGGACTATAATCCAATAAGATATAAAATGAAGAATGAATGGCACATAGTGTCTTCATTCTTCATTTTTTTGTATTGACAGGTTACAATGTCATTCGCTGTTATCTTCTAACAACTAAAAACTAACAACTAAAATTAAAGACTTGGAAAATATAAAATCAGTATGCGTTTATTGCGCATCAAGCACAAAGATAGACGAGGCTTACTTCGAAGCAGCAAGACAATTAGGTAAACTGCTGGCAGAAAAAGGTATAAATGTAATAAACGGAGCCGGATGTCAGGGACTAATGGCAGCCGTATCGGATTCAGCTCTTGAAGCAGGAGGAAAAGTGACAGGAGTTATTCCACACTTCATGGTAGAGCAAGGCTGGAACCATACAGGACTGACACAGACCGTTGAAACCGAGACAATGCACGAAAGAAAAAGCCTCATGGCCGAAATGAGTGATGCAGTAATCACACTACCGGGAGGATGCGGCACACTGGAGGAACTGCTGGAAATAATCACATGGAAGCAGCTTGGGCTGTATCTCAAGCCTATAGTAGTTCTGAACATAAACGGATATTTCACCCCCCTACTCAATATGCTTGAAAAAGCCATTGAAGAAAACTTTATGAGACCGGAACATGTAAAACTGTGGGAAGTGGCAAATACTCCGGAAGAGGCAGTAGATTTATTATATACAATACCGATATGGAACAAAGAATTTCGTAAATTTGCGGCTATATAAGCATTTATACAGATAGCAGATATGAATGAGTGGAAATTATTCAACGACAGTGTATGCGTAAAACCTGAAACCGAAGAAATCTCAGTACCGCCAGACAGCGGTATGCAAGGTGAGGCAATGCCTTACAAATTGGTTTCGGACAGTAACGTCATGCTTGCCATAGTGTCAGGTCTTCTCCTCATTGTCATAGCCCTTCAAAACGAGAAAAAAGGAATTATCAGAATATTACGCAACTGCTTTTCCACTTCATCAGAAAGGACCAATATATTCGACGACAGCTACAACTCCACATCCAACATTCCTACTGTACTGCTGTGTGGTGTGTCATGTATAATGGGAGGCTTGCTTATTTATCATTACTATTCATACTCCGATCCTGATTTCTTTTTCAAGACAAAGCATACTGTAATGTTGGGAATATACATAGGAGTATTAATATCATATCTGATAATCAAATGGTTTATATATTCTTTCATAAACTGGGTTTTCTTCGAAAAAGAGAAAAACAAATTATGGATTGAAGCCGTTTTTAACATAATTGCCGCACTGGGATTTATACTTTTTATCACTGCGCTTTACATCGTATTTCTTGACTCGGAATTTCATTTTTCCGCGAAAATCATACTAATTATCATCTTTATAAGTAAAATATTGTTATTTTACAAGTGTTTTAGGTACTTTTTCAGAGGTTTTCATGGCGTTTTACATTTAATTTTGTACTTTTGCACCCTCGAAATAATACCCGACCTGTTTCTGTGGAAAGGTATAGAATTAATTAACAGCATATTGATATTAAAAATTTAAAGCATTGAAGATAAAGAAAGTTCTTGTTTCTCAGCCAAAACCGACAACAGAGAAGTCTCCTTATTTTGACATTGCTGAGAAATACGGAGTGAAGATAGATTTTCGCCCGTTTATAAAAGTAGAGAGCCTGACTGCAAAGGAATTCAGACAGCAGAAAGTTTCTATCTTGGACCATACAGCTATCGTGTTCACATCACGCCATGCAATAGACCACTTCTTTAATCTTTGTGTGGATTTGCGTGTTACGATACCGGAAACAATGAAGTATTTCTGTACATCAGAAGCTATAGCACTCTACATACAGAAATATGTACAGTACAGAAAACGCAAAGTATTCTTCGGACCAAGCGGAAAGTTTGCAGACTTGCTTCCTACAATCATCAAACACAATACAGAGAAGTATTTTATCCCTATGTCGGATGTTCACAACGATGAGGTAAAAGATTTGCTCGACAAGCATAAGATACAGCACACTGAAGCTGTTATGTATCGTACAGTAAGCAATGACTTCACACCTGAAGAAAGCTTCGATTACGACATGTTGGTTTTCTTCAGCCCTGCGGGAATACAGTCGTTAATGAAGAACTTCCCTGACTTCGAACAGAAAGATATCGCTATAGGATGCTTCGGACCTACAACAGCCAAAGCTGTGAAAGATGCAGGATTGCGTCTGGATCTTGAAGCTCCATCTGCAACAGCTCCATCAATGCCTGCTGCACTTGATTCTTTCATTCGCGAACATAATAAGTAATAAAAGAACAAATATCACCCATAATCGGGAGTTTTGTATCGGGAAAGTTTTTAACTTTGCGGTGCGGAACTCCCGATTTGTTTTTTAACTATAAAATAAAGATTAATGAGCGAGAAGAAAATATTCACACTACAGAAGGAAGAGAGACTGAACAGCAAGATAATAATAGAAAAGCTGTTTTCAGGCGGAAGCAAGTCTCTGCCTGCATTCCCGCTCAGAATAGTCTATATGCCTGTAGAGGAAGAATCGCTTCCCACAATTTCACTTCTGATAAGTGTACCTAAAAAGAAATTCAAAAGAGCCGTAAAAAGAAACCGTGTCAAGAGGCAGATAAGAGAGGCATACAGGAAAAACAAATTTATACTGAAAGACTTTCTGGAAAAGGAAAACAAGAAAGCCGCAATAGCCTTCATCTGGCTTGGAAATGAGCTGTACGACTCGTCTGAAATAGAAAGCAAAGTAATAAAACTGCTACAACTCACTGCCGAGAAGCTTGTCTGAAAGATGAAAACCATCAAACTTATATTGACATACATACTCCTGATTCCGGTCTATTTCTACAGAAATTGCATATCGCCATTCACACCTCCGTCATGCAGGTTCACCCCAACATGCTCACAATATGCCATCGAAGCTCTGAAAAAGCACGGCCCTGTAAAAGGTTTGTACCTCACAATAAGAAGGATCTTGCGATGCCATCCGTGGGGTGGTTCAGGATATGATCCGGTACCCTAATATTATATCCAACTATCATGATTATAGATATCCATTCACACAATGCCTATTCCATGCATGAATATAAAATAAACAGTTTTTGCATGAAAGACAAGGATACCGTAGATTTCATATCGGCAAAACATATTTCGATAGGTATCCATCCGTGGTATGTCACTGCAGACGATATAGAGCAACAGACTGAATGGATAAAACAAACTGCAATAAACGACAAGCGCGTAATTGCAATAGGCGAATGCGGAACAGACAAACTGTGCAATACAGATATGAATATTCAGAATGAAGCTTTCTGCAACTGTATAACCTTATCGGAAGAACTAAAACTCCCCCTTATAATACACTCCGTAAAGACATCTAACGAAATAATAAGACTCCGAAAATCCATAAGGCCAAAACAGCCTTGGATTATACATGGTTTCCGTGGAAAACCGGAGCAGGCATTACAATATACAAGCAACGGATTCTACCTGTCTTTCGGAAAGTTATACAACGCCGAATCGATAAAAATAATACCTCTTGACAAACTTCTGTTTGAAACTGACGAGTACACAGGAAACATCACAGAAATAATCAGAAATGCAGCAGAAACGCTTGACATTCCGAGCGATAAAATACAGGACATCGCATCAGAAAATGCTAAACGTCTCTTTTTTAATAGATAAAAATTGGTTATTCAGATAAAGTGTCGTAATTTTGCCATCAACAACTAACGGTAAACGAAGTTAAACCAAAAATTTTATATGTTAAACTAAGAATTTCATTCGATGAACTTTGTAGAAGAATTAAGATGGCGCGGAATGGTACACACCATGATGCCAGGCACAGAAGAACTACTTGAAAAAGAAATGGTAACAGCTTACCTCGGTATTGACCCTACTGCAGACTCTTTGCACATCGGTCACTTATGCGGCGTTATGATGTTAAGACATTTCCAGCGTTGCGGCCACAAGCCGTTGGCTCTTGTAGGTGGTGCTACAGGTATGATTGGCGACCCATCCGGAAAATCACAGGAACGTAACCTGCTGGATGAAGAGACATTGCGCCATAATCAGGAGTGTATCAAGAAGCAGTTGGGCAAATTCCTCGATTTCGAATCGGACGCCCCAAACAAGGCAGAACTGGTAAACAACTATGACTGGATGAAAGACTTCTCATTCCTCGACTTCGCACGTACAGTAGGAAAGCACATCACCGTAAACTACATGATGGCAAAAGATTCTGTACAGAAACGTCTTAACGGGGAAGCACGCGACGGACTTTCATTCACTGAATTTACTTATCAGTTGTTGCAAGGATATGACTTCCTGCATCTGTATGAAACCAAGAACTGTAAACTTCAGTTGGGCGGTTCCGACCAGTGGGGTAACATCACCACAGGTGCCGAACTGATTCGCCGTACAAACGGTGGTGAGGTTTACGCACTTACATGTCCGCTTATAACAAAAGCCGACGGTGGTAAGTTCGGTAAGACAGAATCAGGAAATATATGGTTGGATCCTCGATATACATCTCCATATAAATTCTATCAGTTCTGGCTCAACGTTAGCGATGAAGACGCTAAGAAATATATCAAGATTTTCACTTCAATATCAAAAGAAGAAATCGACAGCCTGATAGCTGAACATGAGGCAGCTCCTCACTTGCGCGTTCTTCAGAAACGTCTTGCCAAGGAAGTTACTATCATGGTTCACTCTGAGGAAGACTACAACGCTGCAGTCGAAGCATCAGGAATCCTGTTCGGCAATGCAACTTCAGAAGCTCTGAAGAAACTTGACGAAGATACTCTTCTTTCAGTATTCGAAGGTGTTCCACAGTTCGAAGTTGCCAAATCAGATATCGAAGCCGGAATAAAGGCTGTTGACCTGTTTGCTGAAAAGACAAACATCTTCCCTTCAAAAGGCGAAATGAGAAAGATGGTACAGGGCGGTGGCGTTTCTTTGAACAAAGAGAAACTTGCTGCATTCGACCAGACTATCACAAGCGAAGATCTGCTTGACGGTAAATATCTTCTCGTACAGCGTGGAAAGAAAAACTATTATCTTATAATAGCAAAATAAAAAACATTATCTACCTCATTTAAAGACTGCAGAAGCATCCGTTTCTGCGGTCTTTATTTTTATTTATACCCTAATTTGTTATCTTTGCATCAAATACTATAATCTAATTAATTTTATCAACAATGAAGAATCACTCTTTACTTCGTATGTGGACTATATGCTGTATGTTGCTATTCACGACAGCTATGTTTGCATATACCGAAAGAAATCTGCTGCAAAACTCTGTAACCAAAGAACAGCTAAAGGAAGCTTTGGTAATGAACGGTGCCTGGGTACCATATCCGGCATACTCCGACCGTGAAGGCTGGAACTCTCTGCTTAATGACGAAGACAGACAAACTCTTATCAACGCCGGAGAGAAGATGCTTGACTACAAATGGCAGGTAATCCGCGCTACAGACTATCTGGAATACGAACGTAGCGGCGAAAGAAACATTATGCAGAATCCATACGAAGCAAACCGCAAAGCCATAAACGTACTTATGATGGCCGAACTTGCCGAAGGGAAAGGACGTTTTATCGACCAACTTATAAACGGTGTAGTCTTCAGCTGCGAAATGACTTCATGGGTTCTGTCGGCACACCTGCCAAGACAAAGCACCAAACGCTCAATGCCTGACTGGCGCGAGCAAATCATTGACCTTGGTTCCGGTAACTACGGTTCTATGCTGGCATGGGTATATTATTTCTTCCACGATACATTCGACAAGGCTGATCCTGTTATATCACTTCGTCTGCGCCATGAGCTTCAGGAACGTATTCTTGACCCTTACATGGAAAACGACCGCGAATGGTGGATGGCTTTCTACTGGAAACCTGGAGAAATCATAAACAACTGGAATCCTTGGTGTAACTCTAATGTACTTCAGTGCTATCTCCTTCTTGAAAATGACCGCGACAAACTTACCGATGCGGTATGGCGTACAATGCAGTCTGTTGATAAATTCATCAATTTCGTGAAATCAGACGGCGCATGCGAGGAAGGCACTTCATACTGGGGACATGCTGCGGGAAAGATGTACGACTATCTCCAAATTCTTTCTGACGGAACTAACGGAAAAGTATCCCTGTTCAATAATCCTATGATACGCCGTATGGGAGAATATATCAGCCGTTCGTACGTTGGCGACGGTTGGGTAGTAAACTTTGCTGACGCTTCGGCAAAAGGTGGCGGCGATACTCCATTGATTTACCGATACGGACGTGCAGTAGGCAGCGAAGAGATGATGCAGTTCGCAGCATATCTGCTCAAGGGCAAACGTCCTACAATTCCTCTTGGCAATGATGCTTTCCGTACATTACAATGTGTATTACTGAATAAGGAACTGGAGCAGACTAAACCTGCACATAACGTTCCTGCATGTACATGGTATCCGGAAACGGAATTCTGCTATCTGACAAACAACTCAGGATGGTTCCTTGCCACAAAGGGAGGTTTCAACAACGAGAGCCATAATCATAACGATGCAGGAACATTCTCACTCTACATCAATAATACTCCTATGCTAATAGATGCAGGAGTAGGAACATACACACGACAGACATTCAGTAGCGAGAGATACTCCATCTGGACTATGCAGAGCAACTACCATAATCTGCCTATGATAAACGGTGTTCCACAACGCTTCGGACAGGAATACAAGGCAACGAATGTAGTATGCAAGGAAAAACAGCGTTTCTTCTCTGCCGATATTTCTACAGCATACCCTGAAGAAGCAGCGGTAAACAGCTGGACTCGTTCATATAAATTAGAAAACAAACGTCTTGTGATAACCGACAAGTTCTCACTGAAAGAAACCAAGGCTGCCAATCAGGTGAACTTCCTCGTTTGGGGAGATATTGATATAAGCAAAGCCGGTGAAATAAGTATAAAAGTGGGCGACGAACATGCCACCCTGGAATATCCTACAAACTTCAAGGCTACGCTTGAGACTATAGAACTTCCTGATACACGACTCTCAAACGTATGGGGAAAGCAGATATACCGTATCGTATTAATTGACACACAAAAGAAACTTGAGGGAAACTACAAGTTCATTATAAAGTAGTATTGAACGATGTTTGCAAACTGTTTTAAAAATGTTTGCAAATATACATTCCGATAAAAAGGGCAAATATCCTATATTGGTAAAATCACCAATTATTCTATGGATATTTGCCCTTTTCTCATTATATACATATTAGAAATAAAGCCATATTTCATGTAACATTTTTGTAACATATGCTACATTTGTGTTTAATAAACTAATTATTAGATATATACATTCAGAAGATAAAACCAGATTAATATTAATGTTAAGCAATTGTAACATGTTTGTAACACCAAACAGTCATTTTTGCGTCGTGAAAATTAAGCAAGCTATAAACATGAGAAAGATTTTACTAAGTGTGATGTTGACACTTGCAATACCAACACTGACATTTGCAAAGGAAAAGAAAGAAGAGAAAAAAGGAAGTGCAATCATTACTATCTATTCTGATTTGCATTCAGGATTCGGAACTGTGAACAACGACAGAGGTTTTAATTTGGACAGAGCCTACATTGGCTACCAGTATAAATTACCTCACAATCTCTTGATAAAGGCGGTTATGGACTTCGACCAGTCAGACGACGTTGACGACATACAGAGAGTAGGCTTTATCAAAAACGCAATGGTTTCATGGAAACACGAAGGACTGACATTGAACGGAGGTTTGATAAGCACCACACAGTTCAAGACTCAGGAAGATTTCTGGGGCAAACGCTACGTTATGAAATCATTCCAGGATGAATATAAATTCGGTAGCAGCGCCGACCTCGCTGTATCTGCAGCATACAAATTTTGCGATATTTTTTCTGCCGACGTAATAGTAGCAAATGGTGAAGGCTACAAAAAAGTACAGGTGGACGACGGTCTCCAGTACGGTGCCGGCTTGACACTCACTCCGGTAAAAGGATTTATGGTACGTGCATACGGTTCATACAACGAAGCCGGACAGAGCATAAAAGATGCAGCACAGAACAAAGACGATGTAAAAGGAACTACAAACCTCGCATTCTTTGCAGGATATAAAAACTCTGCATTCTCTCTTGGAGCAGAATACAACTGGATGAAGAACACCAAGTTTGCCAATGGCAACGACAAGAGTGGTGCTTCTGTTTACACAACAATAAACCTTACAAAGAAAATCAACATATACGGACGCTGGGACTATCTCACATCAAAAGACTCATGGGACAGCGCTAAAGACGGAATGGCTGGTATGGCTGGTGTAGAATTCAAGTTGGGCAAATATGTAAAGCTATCTCCTAACTTCAGAATATGGGCACCTAAGGCAGACGGAACGAAGAACCTTACATACGCATACTTAAACGCTTCATTCGCTCTCTAATAAGAAATATTCGGACAGTGTCCGAACAATAATTAAACAACTATAAAACAACAGAATATTAATTTTTAAGGTATGAAAAAGATTTATTTATCACTCATTGCAGGTGTGTTTGCAGCAATAGTTTCTTCTTGCGGCGGACAGAAATCAAACGGAGTAGAACTTACAGGTGCCGGAGCAACATTCCCACTTCCTTTCTACACTATGTCATTTGACTCTTACGGAACAACAGGCAACAATAAAGTATCATACGGAGGTATCGGCAGTGGCGGCGGTGTCCGTAACCTTAAAGACGGTATCGTAGACTTTGCAGGTAGCGACGCATTCCTTTCAGACAAGGAAATGAGCGAAATGAAACCGGTGGTACACATCCCGACTTGTATGGGTGCCGTGGTATTGGCATACAACCTTCCTGAAGTTACAGCCTTAAACCTTTCAGGTGATGTAATAGCTGACATCTTCGCCGGTAAAATCACAAAATGGAACGACGAACGTCTTCAGAAATTGAACCCTGACACAAAACTTCCTGAAAAGGATATCATCCCAGCATATCGTTCAGACGGTAGTGGTACTACTTTCGTATTCACTGACTATTTGAGCAAAGTTAGTGAAGACTGGAAAAACAACTTCGGCTGCGGTAAGACTGTTGATTTCAAAGTTGGTCAGGCTGCCAAAGGTAATCCGGGTGTAGCAGGTATCATCCGTCAGACTCCATACTCAATTGGTTATATCGGTTCTGAATATGCTTTCGCACAGAAAATACCATACGCAAGCGTTATGAATGTACGTGGCGAACTGGTTACTCCATCTACAGAAAGTATTTCTGCTGCAGCTGCAGGCGAAATTCCACAAGACACTCGCTGCTCAATCACAAATGCTGACGCTGCAGGTGCATATCCTATCAGCTGTTTCACTTGGTTGATTATCTACAAAGAACAGAACTATTCAGATCGTACTATCGAACAGGCTAAAGCTACTCTTGACATGCTTCAGTACATGTTGAGTGCTGATGTTCAGAAAACTACTGAAACTGTACACTACGCTCCACTGCCACAGAGCGCAATCGAAAAGAGCCTCCAGAACTTGAAAGAAGTTACTTTCGACGGACAGGCTATCCTAAAATAAAATAATTAAGTTTTGAAAACAAGTTGGCAAGGCAATATGCCATGCCAACTTTGTAAACTTATTAAAGCCTAACTAAAAAACAAATCAACATGCAAGACAAGATATTCAGGGCATTACTCATAATATCGGCAATAATAATACCGGTTATCGGTGTTGGAATTGTATTCTCTTTGGTGAATGATGCTTCAGGAGCATTCAAGGAATTCGGTTTCTGGAATTTCATTTTCTCTGACGATTGGGTAACTACAGCCGGAAAAGAGAAATACGGTGCGCTGCCGTTCATAACAGGTACACTTCTCACCACACTGCTTGCACTGCTCATGTGTATTCCATTCTCGCTTCCTGTAGCACTATTTACCGGCGAATATTTCAAGGGAAAGAAAATAGCAACCATATTGAGTACCGTAGTAGATTTGCTTGCAGGTATCCCGTCTATCATATATGGTCTATGGGGATTCTATGCCCTTCGTAGTGTATTTATGCATCTTAACCTTTCTCCGCAGGGTTCTGGTATTCTTACAGCGGCATTCGTACTGGCCATAATGATTGTACCATACGCTGCATCACTGAGTGCAGAGTTCATCAAGATGGTTCCTTCCGACCTGAAAGAAGGAGCATACGCAATGGGAGCCACACGTGCCGAAGTAATCCGCAGAGTAGTATTCCCTATGGCAGGTTCAGGTATCTTCTCGGCATACATCCTTGCCATCGGACGTGCATTGGGTGAAACTATGACAGTGACAATGCTTATCGGTAACACAAACCAGATGCCTGAGACACTGAGAACTACAGGAAACACCATGGCAAGTATCATTGCCAACCAGTTTGGTGAGGCTGACGGATTGAAACTTTCATCACTTATCGCAATCGGACTGCTGCTGTTCCTCATTACGGCAATAATAAACATGATAGGAAAGATATTGATACGCCGCGCCCAGCACGTATAACAATTCATCAATCAGAAGAATATGATAGTAAAAGACAATAAACTACAGATACGAAAATTCAAGAACGGACTCCTGTTCTGGACCGTATGCATACTTTCCGGTCTGACAGCGATACCGTTGCTTGCCATCCTCGGAGAAGTGTTCATAAAAGGTTGGGAACAGTTGGGATGGTCATTTATCACAGAAGCCACACCGAATGCCTATAAGGCAATGCAGGCTATGGAGGCAGGCGAAACAATTCCGGGAGGTATAGCCAACGGTATAGTGGGAACTTTCCTTATGCTTTTCCTGGCTGCCATAGTAGCCATTCCTGTAGGGATTTTCTGCGGTATCTGCCTTTCTGAGTACAGAGGAAACTGGTTCGCTACAATAGTAAGTTACCTTACCGACCTTCTTCAGGGAACACCGTCCATCATCATCGGTATCATCACATACATCTGGGTAGTCGTTCCGATGAAAGGATATTCGGCTTTCGCCGGAAGTGTGGCACTGTTCATAATGATGCTTCCACTCATCATCCGTTCCACAGAAGAGACAATGAAAATTCTTCCGGAAACACTCAAGGAAGCAGGTCTTGCACTTGGAGGAAGCTACTGGAGAGTAATGCTTCAGGTCATGGTTCCATCGGCATTCGGAAGTATATTCACAGGTATCCTGCTTGCCATCTCGCGTGTGGTCGGCGAAACAGCACCACTCATGTTTACAGCACTTGGAGGCGCAGCAATAAGCTGGAATATGGCACGCCCGATGTCGGCAGTACCATTGCTTATCTGGGAATTCTTCAACGACCCTAACCTCCAAAGCCTCATTTGGGGAGCATCGTTATTCCTGCTCACCTTCGTATTATGTTTAAACTTATTAGCTAAAAGAATTGCAAAGAAATGGAAAATATAAAAGATCCTATCCTTCAAATACAGAACGTATCAATATCATATACAGGAAATATACTTGCAGTAAAGAATGTAAGTGCCGATGTTGAGAAAAATACTATCACAGCCATCATGGGACCTTCAGGCTGCGGTAAGAGTACATTGCTGCGTGCAGTAAACCGTATGCACGAGCTTTACAAGAATATCAACGTTACAGGCAAGATATTGCTTAACGGAGAAAACGTTCTCGAAATGGACCCTACGGAAGAACGCCGCCGCATCGGTATGGTGTTCCAGCGTCCTAATCCGTTCCCTACAATGAACATCTACGATAACGTACTTGCAGGATATATACTTAACGGTATAAAACTTCCTAAGAGCAAGAAAGACGAGATAGTGGAACGCAACCTCCGCAACGTAATGCTTTGGGACGAAGTGAAAGACTCACTCACAAAACGTGGTACTTTCCTTTCGGGAGGTCAGCAGCAACGTCTGTGCATCGCACGTTCACTGGCATTGCAACCGGACATTCTGCTTATGGACGAGCCTACTTCTGCTCTTGACCCTATCGCTACAAAACACATCGAGGAGCTTCTTATCGAACTGAAGAAGGAAGTGACTATCCTTATCGTGACACACAATATGTCGCAGGCAAAACGTATCTCAGACCGCTCAATGTTCATGTTCCTTGGCGAACTGATTGAATACGATGAAACACAGAAGATGTTTACCAATCCTAATGATGAACGTACTCGTGCATACCTGACAGGTAAAATGGGATAATAATATTTATGTTGTAGTAGGAAAAGGACTGTTTCCCGGCATTGCAGGGATAACGGTCCTTTTTCATTCTATAATTCCTAGTACAAATATAAAATTAAAGCAAATCATAATGGACTATTTATATTACAAAAGAGTTATTATAAAGAAAAATATTAATAATATAATAACTTTAGAACCATGTTAAAAAAAGAAGATTCAATCATTGATGAAAAACAAGTGTACTTAAAACCTGAATGTGAGATATATGAGCTATATGTTGAAAGTTCAATATTAAATTCAAGTAACAACGAAGACGTTAATGGTGCCGATGCAGAAGTAAACTCATTCCTTCAAGGCAGAAGTTATGACACATCTGTGTTTTAAATAAATAAAAAAGCGCAACTATGTTAATTGCGCTTTTTATATAAAATGATCGTCAAAAAATATACTATCTATATCTGGCATTTATAAAGCCTTCAGCCCTACCTGGCGACAACATTTCCCATAATGATGCCACAACCCATCCAGGAGCGAAAATATCATTATAATATCCTTTTCCGTTTTTACCGTAGTCCCAGTTGGTATGTTGCACGACCTCTGGATAAAATCCTGTTTTTGCAATGCCGCACATGTGTCCCTCATGCGGCAAAAGCTGACGCATAGAGGAAGTTATAACCTCCGAAAACTCTGCAAACCGCTTTTCATCAAACTCTTTTGACAACCAGCGAAGTACATCAACAAAATCGAACACAAACACATCTATATGGTTATTCTCGACAGACACATTTCCCCAACCACGTGTTTTCAAACCTACATCGCCCAGCATCTGACCTTTGGCAAACGGCACATCCCAAGTATAATACCAAGACAATGCAAAATATGCAGCTTTTCTGGAAAGTTCAGCATAATATTCACGTTCATGACCTCTTGTGACCAATGCCAGATAATAAGCAGCAGTAGAGGCGTATAGCGAAGACTCTTTATCCTCGCAATTGGCATCAAGTGTAGATGAGAAATAATCAGACTTGGATATCAATTCCTTGTCCAGATATGACACAGAGCGTTTTGCCGCTTCCAGATAACGCCTGTCTCTAAAATATCTATAAGCCATAACCAAAGGAAGAGTTGCCGAAGGCGTACTTCCTCCCGACTTATCTACTATGGACAAATCATCCTTAAATTTGCGTGGAAAACTTCCATCCTTATTCTGTAACAATAAAAAGTTATCAAGCATTTTCCGCATATGCATCTCCCATTCCGGATGATTACGTCCGTTCTTCTTCTCATAATCCAAATAATACAAAACAGCATACATACCTTCCGACTGACGACGTATGCTATGATTTTTTTCTATGGAGTTGCGTTTAAAATGTACCACCTCATTAAAAAAGCCGTTTTTAGAAAAGCCCTTTTGCAAATATGAATCGAAAATACTGTTAGCCATATCAACCAGTTCAGTACGTTCTTTCTCCTCACCATACTCCAGAGCATTGAACGCATTTAACAGTGTACGTCCCACGAAACCTACCTCAGCAACATCATTCTTTCCACAATCGTCTGTACGCAATTCTACGCCGGAGAAATATTTTACAGTTGCATTATCCACATAACTTTCTACAAAGAAATTACTCAATACATCCTTCATTATTTTGTCCGTATAAGGAGTTTCTACCGGTGTAGGCCTGTATAAATCATAACTATACTCCCAAGTTTTTCTGACACAATCGGAGAAGTCGTCTGCGCGGCTTTCATTAATCTCCCATTTCAATTCTATGCTTTCTCCTTTCTTCAGCAATTGGAAAGCCTGTACATAAGGTGCCAAAGTCAGTTTACGGATATATGTTTTTGGCGCTTCCTTATATGGAAATCCAAAAGATAATGCAGTCATTCCATTGACATTTTCAAATCCTGTATAACCTATGGATGTTTTTCCTGAAAGGATTATTTCACCTTGATTATGTGTAGTCAATGCATCGCAATCAAAGTCTGCCACACGTGTTACGGAAATAAACTTATTGTGTTTCTCGTCATAGACAGCCGTCATAGGAGTGCTCAAACGGTCATCACGAACCAGCCAGCTGTCGTAAGTATGAAATGAAGGTGCTTCCTTTGGTGAACGCAGATTACGCCTGTACCAAAACCCAGGCATATAAAACAGACAATCATCATGTCTAAAATTCGATTTCAACTGTTGCCCGAAATTAAAATATACATCTTCAAGAGCTGTTATCCAAACCACTACCTGCCTGGTTTTTCCACTATCCGTTATATTCTGATATACAAGCACAGGCATCTCAGAATCACCAACCAACTGATAGGCAAATTTCTGATCTGTCAATTTGTTCATCTTCAGAGGATAATATACAGACATATTCCCCGGTTTCTTTAAAGCTATATATGATGATACATTTGCAGGAGTGAACTCAAATGCATTAACACATCCCATTATCATACCAAAAGTAATTCCTGAAAGTAATCTTCTAATATTCATAATACCGTTTCTTAGTAATAAAAACCTTGTTAATTCTATATACTTATTTTCGCTACTGTAAGCTTCCAGGCTTCCACAAAATATAAATTCAGCCATTATAGCATTAAAAAAAATTCTAATGAGAATTCACTATAAAATTCTGCAGAATCCGCAAACATATTTTCATCACAAATCAGGTCCGTAAGTTAACAAAAATATCCAACATAAAACTACCGGAAAAAGAATATTTGAAAACGAACTGTCATTCGAATCAAAATGAACTGTCATTTTAAACCGAATGACAGTTCATTTTTTTAAAACGTATCAACACCCTATTATAAAGAAACTTTAAGATTGTCATACTGTTATCATTATCAATTCTTTATTATCTTTGCGCTTGTTTTTGACGATAATAACAGACCTGCAGGTCAATGAAATGAAATTAAATATATAATTCATGAAACAGTACAACAAGATTAACAACATGGTTGGATGGCTTGCTTTCGCAATTGCGGCTTTCACCTACTGCATGACTATTGAGCCAACAGCCAGTTTCTGGGACTGCCCGGAATTTATCACCACCGGTTACAAACTGGAAGTAGGACACCCACCTGGCGCACCTTTCTTCATGCTTACGGCAAATTTATTCAGTCTGTTCGCTTCAGACCCTTCGCAAGTGGCGCTGATGGTCAATATAATGAGTGCGCTGATGAGTGCGGCATGTATCCTTTTCCTTTTCTGGAGTATAACACATCTTACAAAAAAACTGGTATGTCCGAATATAGAGGATATGACCACCGGCAAACTGATTACCATAATGGGCTCTGGTCTTGTTGGTGCTTTGGCATATACCTGGAGTGATACATTCTGGTTCAGTGCGGTAGAAGGTGAAGTTTATGCTTATTCCAGCTTGTTTACAGCCCTGGTTTTCTGGCTTATACTGAAATGGGAAAACCGCGCTGACGAGCCTCACAGCGACCGATGGCTGATTCTGATTGCTTATCTTACAGGACTTTCGATTGGTGTACACTTGCTTAACCTGCTGTGTATCCCGGCCATTGTACTGGTTTACTACTACAAGAAGAATCCTAACGCTAACCTGAAAGGAAGCCTTTTGGCTCTCTGCGGTTCAATGGTTATAATTGCCGCTGTACTGTACGGTATCGTACCGGGTATTGTAAAAGTTGGAGGATGGTTCGAACTGTTGTTTGTCAACAGCCTGGGAATGCCTTTCAATTCAGGACTTATCGTATATATCATAATTATGGCGGCATCGCTAATATGGGGTGTTTACGAAAGCTATACAGTACGCAGCCGCAAACTGATGAATATATCATTCCTGCTTACATTGGGACTTCTCGGTATTCCGTTCTACGGACACGGATGGAGCAGCGTGATAATAGGTATAATCGTACTTGGTATTCTGGCAGCTTATCTGTTTGCCGACCTAAGCGATAAATTCCGTGTAAGCGCACGTACACTGAACACTTCACTACTGGCCCTGATGATGATTGTAGTGGGATATTCTTCATACGCTGTAATCGTGATACGTTCGTCGGCCAATACTCCAATGGATCAGAATTCGCCTGAAGATATCTTTACTCTTGGTGAATATCTGGGACGCGAGCAATATGGTACGCGACCTTTGTTTTACGGACAAACTTATGCTTCAAAACCTGCATTGAAACAGGTTGACGGCGGATGTGTTTACGATGTGGAAGAAGGAGCTCCTGTATATCAGCGTAAGGAAAAGGAAACTCCCGACGAAAAGGACAGCTACGAAATAGTACGTCACAGAACAGAATATAAGTATGCACAGAATATGCTGTTCCCACGTATGTACAGCGAAGCACATGCACAGCAATACGAATCATGGGTAGGAGGAATAAAGGGTAAACAGGTGCCTTACGACCAGTGTGGCGAAACGATTATGGTCAAGATTCCTACTCAATGGGAAAACATAAAGTTCTTCTTTATATATCAGGTGAACTATATGTACTGGAGATACTTCATGTGGAACTTTGCAGGACGACAGAACGACATACAGGGTCAGGGCGAAATAGAACATGGCAACTGGATTACAGGTATTCCGTTCATAGACAATATGCTTGTGGGCGACCAGACATTCCTGCCTGACAGCCTGAAAAACAATAAAGGACACAACGTGTTCTACTGTCTGCCTCTGATATTGGGACTCATAGGTTTATTCTGGCAGGCATACAGAGGAGACAAGGGAATACAGCAGTTCTGGATTGTATTCTTCCTGTTCTTCATGACAGGTCTTGCCATTGTGCTTTATCTGAACCAGACTCCGTTGCAGCCTCGCGAGCGCGACTATGCATATGCCGGTTCATTCTATGCTTTTGCAATATGGATTGGTCTTGGAGTGGCAGGTATAACTGAATATCTGCGCAAGAAGATGAACGAGACTACTGCTGCTTCCATAACAGCTGTGTTATGTCTGCTCGTTCCTCTGCAGATGGTTAGCCAGACTTGGGACGACCACGACCGCAGCGGACGTTACACTTGCCGCGATTTCGGACAGAATTATCTGAAGACTGTTCAGGAAGAGGGATGCCCTATCATATTCACTAATGGTGACAATGATACTTTCCCATTGTGGTATAATCAGGAGACTGAAGGTTTCCGTACAGATGTACGTGTATGTAACCTAAGTTATCTGCAGACAGACTGGTATATCGACCAGATGAAACGTCCTGCATACGACTCTCCTTCTGTGCCTATCAACTGGGATCGTATCGACTACGTTTCAGGACATAACGAGGCTGTTTATGTTCGCCCTGAAGCTATGCAGACTATAAACAACTATTACAAGCAGAATCCTGAAGAGGCTAAAGCCGAGTTCGGCGACAACCCATACGAACTGAAGAATATTCTGGAACACTGGGTGAGAAACTCTAAGGACGGACTCCAAATGATTCCTACAGACAGTATAGTAATCAAGCTGGACAAGGAAGCCATCAAACGTTCCGGAATGCTTACTCCGGACTCTATTCCTGACTACATGCACTTGTCACTGAAAGGTAAGAGGGTATTGTATAAGAGTGAACTGATGATGCTTGAAATGCTTGCCAACACTAACTGGGAAAGACCGCTATACATGGCTATCACTGTAGGTTCGGACAATCACCTGAACCTGACAAACAACTTCCTGCAGGAAGGTCTTGCTTACAGAATAACTCCTTTCGACAACAAGAATTTGGGCAGAACGATAGACAGCGAAAAGATGTATGATAATCTGATGAACAAGTTCAAGTTCGGAGGTATAGAAAATCCTGACATTTATCTGGATGAAACTGTTTCGCGTATGTGCGACACTCACCGCCGTATGTTCGTACAGCTAAGTACCCAGCTTATCAAGGAAGGTAAGAAGGACAAAGCTATAAAGGCTCTGGATTACTGCGAAAAGGTGATTCCTAGTACAACCGTAAGACATGATTATATCTACAGCGGTTCGAAAGAAATGGCAGACAACTATATTACCCTTGGGGAATATAAGAAAGCTGAAAACATTCTTGACCAGATAGCAAACGACAATGTTCAGTATATCGCATGGTATCTGAGCCTTGATGATGCGCGTTTTGCATTGTCATATGAAAACTGTCTGCGTAACATTTATTGCCTTGACGAGATATGCAAGAGTCTGGAAAAAATAAAGGATGAAAAGACTGGTGAAGTATGTGAAACTGCCGTTCATTACAATCAGAAATTCCAGGAGCTCTATTCTCTGCTCGAGACAAAAGTAGGAAAGAACTGATTTATAGATAATAGTTGTCAGTTATTAGTTTTAGAACACCAATATAAGTATGGTTCTAAAAACTAAGAACCAGAAACTAAGGACTAAAAAACATGTTTATAGAACAACCTCCACAACTTATAAGATGTCTTTATCCATCTGCCATCTGGCGAATGGATAAAGACAAAAAAGCTGTATATCTGACATTCGACGACGGACCAATACCGAGAGTTACTCCGTGGGTACTTGATGTGCTCGACAGATATGGAATAAAGGCTACTTTCTTCATGGTGGGAGACAATATCCGTAAACATCCTGATGAATTCCGTATGGTAGTGGAAAGAGGACACAGAATAGGGAATCACACATTCAACCACATACGTGGATTAAGTTATGATATCAACTCATATCTTGAAAACACGGACAAGGCATGCAGAATGATGATGAACACGAACCTGTTCCGCCCTCCACACGGATACATGAGTCCAAAACAGTATGCCGAGCTGAAAAAAAGGTATAAGATTATAATGTGGGACCTTGTGACACGCGACTATAACCGTAAGTTTACAGGCGAACAAATACTGCAGAAAGTAAAGAAATATGCCCGAAACGGCTCGATAATAACTTTCCACGATTCATTGAAATCGGAAGAGAATATCAGATATGCCCTGCCTAAGGCTATAGAATGGCTGATGGAACAGGGATATGAGTTTAAGGTATTCGAATAGAAAAAATAAAGCCATCATTACATTGGTATTATAAACCGGTAATGATGGCTTGTTTTCATTATAAATAGTAATTTGTTACTTTACAGTAACAGTCAATGGATTTCTTACTTTCTTGGCATATTCCTCAAGATAGGAATTCCATTTCTCATCATCAAATCCGCATTTGCTCCATGCAGAACCCCAATAATATTCGAATTCATCACCTGGCTGGTATGTATTGATACCCATTACATGACCTATAGCTCCTGAAACCGGTTTTTCGAAGAGCTGTACCTTTGCCATTTCCAGCGTATTAGGGAATACCGCACCTACATATATTATTCCGTTGTCAGCATTTACATTTGTAGTAGGATCGGCATATGCAATATAACCTCCCTCCTGATTCATTGAAAATCTGTCAGGAAGTGCTTCATGCAACACCAGACCTACACCTATAGGGTAGTCTTTCTTCAAAGAAGTATAGCTTACAGTTGTCTTATTAAGGTGTGAACCTTTGTCAAGCTGAATCAAACGTGTTTCAACCACAGTAGTATCTCCGTCGATAGTAAGAGGATTGAATTCCAGTTTTACTGTAAATCTGAGAGGACCATTGTCAAGTATTTCAAAATTCTTATAGCAATAAGGATATGATATTACAGAATCAGGCATCAAAGCAGCTGTACCTCCACCGAGTGTAGGACCTACCGCATAGCAGTCCATTCCGTTTCCGTGGTCAATATGATATGATATGGCATTAGCCAAGCTGTCTGCCTCTGCTTTCTTTCCTTCCTCGCGAAGTTTCTTTATCATAGCTCTGGCATCCTTGTCAAGCTCCATTGCATAACGGTCTTCAACAACCGGCTCTGAAACACTTTTTGTAAAGACATCGTATCCATATGCCTTCTCACCTGTCATTTGTAATGCCGGACCATACGCACGATAAGCTGCCTTATCGTTTTCCCATGCAATGTCATCCAATCTCTCAGGATACTGGCGGCCATAAACCAGAGTATTTACATGTGATGGCTGTCCTTTAGTGATGCTATATGACGCAGTAGCTTCGGCTTTTACAGTAGCCGGGAATATAATTTTGTTGTCGGCTGTAAGCTGATATGGTATCTCGGTGTTATTCTCGTCGATAATTACAAACTCGGCAGTTTCGTCAAGTTTCAGTTTTCCAAGTATATCATCGGCTGGAATTTCCACAATTTCTTCCACACGGTCTATTTTCAATGGATTTGACACTGATACCGTTACGCCTTTCTCCTGTGCACATGAAGCCATAAGCGCAACAACCGCAGCAGACACAAATAACTTTTTCATACTTAATTTATAAGATTATTCTTAAAGGTTTAATACAAAAAAAGTCCTACCGGAAAAATAATATTCCGGCAGGACCCCATATAATATTATTCTCTATTGGCGACCATTAATTATTTAGGCTGCTTTCCGATGTATGCCAAGATACCACCGTCAACGTACAATACGTGACCGTTTACGAAGTTAGAAGCATCTGAAGCCAAGAATACAGCTGGACCTGCCAAGTCTTCTGGGTTACCCCAACGAGCAGCAGGAGTCTTAGCTATGATAAATGCATCGAATGGGTGACGTGAGCCGTCTGCCTGACGTTCGCGAAGAGGAGCTGTCTGAGGAGTAGCGATGTAACCCGGGCCGATACCGTTACACTGGATGTTGAATTCACCGTATTCAGAAGCGATGTTGCGAGTAAGCATCTTAAGACCACCCTTAGCTGCTGCGTATGCAGAAACAGTTTCACGACCAAGTTCACTCATCATAGAGCAGATGTTGATAATCTTTCCGTGACCTTTCTTGATCATGCTAGGGATAACTGCCTTAGAAACGATGAATGGAGCGTTAAGGTCAACATCGATTACCTGACGGAATTCTGCAGCTGTCATCTCAGTCATAGGAATACGCTTGATGATACCTGCATTGTTAACCAAAATATCGATAACGCCTACTTCTTTTTCAATCTGTGCAACCAAAGCATTTACAGCTTCTTCGTTAGTAACGTCGCATACGTAACCGTGAGCTTCGATACCAAGTTCTTTGTAAGCTGCGATACCTTTATCAACCAATTCTTGTTTGATATCGTTAAAAACGATCTTTGCACCGGCTTTAGCGAATGCAGAAGCAATTGCGAAACCGATACCGTAAGATGCACCTGTTACAAGAGCAACCTTACCTTCAAGTGAAAAGTTTACCATAATAATACAATTAATAAATACTGTTTAATAAATCATTTCCACAAAAGTAATAAATTATTCCCGTTATCGCACACAAAAAAGTACAGAATATGTGCAAAAATGTTTAATATCATGTAAATACATACTTTTTAAACATAAAATACAGCGTCATGCTACTAAAAATATTAATTATATGACGCCAATATATTACAAATTTCATCCTGAAACTTTCTTGCAGACACGTATTTCAGAACATTCTGATTGATAATCACAAAGGCAATGGTGTGTTTTGCCGGTGAAGTGACATAACCAGCCAATGAACATACTCCAGTCAATGTACCAGTCTTGGCCCTGACATTTCTGAATGTTTTTCCTTTGCCCATTCTATATTGAAGTGTTCCGTCAATTCCTGCTATAGGAAGACTGTCGTAGAACGGATGGAATATCAACGGGGAACTGAATGCGTATTTCAGATATCCCATGATAAGTTCCGGAGATACATAATTGTAGTCAGATACTCCGCAACCATCTACAATTCTGAATTTCCTACTGTCGAACCCTATATCTGATTTCATAAACTTGTATATGGCATTTTGTCCATCCTTATGGCTGAGATATTTCTTACCATTGCTTATTTCTCTGGTTGCATGGAAGAAAAGTGCCTCGGCAGAAAGATTGTCGCTTTCTTTAAGGGCACGTTTCAAAACCTCATCAATATCCCTATAGACGGTTATTATACCTTTAGTGTATGCCGGAGTATTCTCATATGCCACACTGTCTTGTGGGATAAACACACCTTTTCTCTGAAGCTGGAAACGGAGTGTATGCATAAAGAAGCCCTTTGTATTGAAAATATTCATTGAGGTACTTGTCTTATGTCTTGAACTTCCTGAAACCGTTATGGTATTGTCATTATACATCCAGTTTCGGGTGGCGCTTACATAACTGCCTGACGGTGATGTCCTATTGTCAATGGAATAAAAATCGGACTCAGGTTTTATCTCAACATTAGCTTTACTTCCGCCTGACGGAGATATACTGACATTTATGCATCCACGATTCAGCATCAGAGGTGAAAGGTATGGCTGAAAAGTGTCGGGAGTATCATCCCATGCCCATCCCGGCCCCCAATAAACCGAGTCCATCATAGACACATCGCCTATCAGACGTCCTTTAACACCATGTATTCCCATATTTGCTATGGCATCTACCATGGTTTCCATATCTTCCTGCATAAATTCAGGATCAAAATCACCTTTCACGTATATATCGCCATATAGTGTATCGCCCTCGATATATCCCGAATAGGACAGACCCGTCTTTATCTGATAATCCTTACCCAAAACTGAAAGGGCTGTTACGGAAGTTATAACCTTTTCAACAGATGCAGGCCTGTACAGTTTTTCTGCCTGATATCTGTATAATTCCTGTTTCGATGTGAGGTCATACACCAGAATTCCGACTTCGGATGTATTAAGAAATGAAGAGTTGTTGATAAGTGAATCTATTCTGTGAGATATTGTTTGCGCATATGATGATACACAGAATAAAAGCAGAGTTAATAATAAAAATGTTCTGAAAATAGTTCTTTTCATATTTATCTCGTCTTATTGTTATATAGTTAAAACGGTTTTTAAATACTGTTTGACCAGTATCTAGAAACCGTTTACAAATATAGCGAGAATTGAAAATCAACGAAGTTAAAAGATTAAAACTCTCTGAAAATTTCACCTACAGTAGGATGTGGGAATACATATTTCTTGAAATCCTCAAGTTTTCTGCCTTCTTCTATCATCATACCGGCTATCACTATAAGTTCCGATGCCGGATTTCCCAAAATATGCACACCAATTATATGACTCTTTGAGTCTGTTATTATCTTGCATACACCGTTCACTCCTTCATTCTCGGCTACAAACCTTCCGGCATATGCCATTGGGAGTTTTACTACCTTATAATCAAATCCTACTATCTTGGCCATTTCTTCAGTCATTCCTACCGATGCCACCTCAGGATTTGTATATACCACTCCAGGAATAGCTTTATAACTCATGTTGTCGTCTGTTCCACATATATGATTTACAGCGACCTCTGCCTCTCTTACAGCTGTATGGGCAAGCATGGAGAATCCTGTAATATCACCGCATGCATAAACTCCATCTACAGAAGTCATCATTGTCTTTGTATCGACCATAATTCTATGTTGTGGAGTAAATTCAAGGGAAAGATTTTCCAGTCCGTAACCCTCGGTACAAGCATGACGTCCTGCACTGACAAGTAATTTTTCGGACTCTACGCATCCATCACCATCCGCTGTCTGATATTTCACAATGATTTTTCCCGAATCCGCATTGCAAATTTCTGTCACCTTGGCATCAAGCATGAAACTAATGCCTTTTTTTGTATATTCGGCTCTGAGAAGTGATGCCAGTTCCTTGTCTATACCTCCCAGAATTTCTGAAGTCATTTCTATCACTGTAACTTTTACTCCAAGACTGCAGAAATAAGAAGCGAATTCCATTCCGATCACTCCCCCGCCAATTATAACCAGACTTTCCGGCAGTTCTTTACAGTCGAGTGCTTCTCTGTGTGTCCAATATGAGACTTTATCTATTCCACTGATAGGAGGTATGAATGTTTTACTGCCTGTACACAATATTAATTTCTCACATTTATATATGTCATCACCACATTTTATCGTATTCTTGTCCTGAATATAGGCTTCACCGGAAACCACAGTTACACCCGATTCGTTCATCTTGTTCTTTATTCCCAATACAAGTTTACGAACCACTTTCTGTTTCCTGCTTACTATTTTAGAAAGATCAAAAGATACTCCTTCAGCTTTTACGGCATATTTTGAAGCATTTCTGGCTCCGTCAAGAACCTTTGCAGAATATAACAGTGTCTTTGTAGGGATACATCCTTCATTCAAGCAGACACCACCCAAAGAATTCTTCTCGAACAATACAACGCTCAAACCGACTTTACCGGCAGCTTCGGCAGCAGAGTAACCGGCAGGTCCTCCACCAATTATAGCTAATTGAAAATCCATAGTATATAAGGTATAAAGTTTGTTATTGTTTATCCAGTATAATCAGCTTGTCATTCATTGATTTAAGTTTTGAGATAAAGGCTTCCTTGTTTCGTGGAGAGACCTGTACCTTCACGGTTTTATTATTTCCGTTATATTTTATCTCATATCTGTGGAACGACAATGCCGGAGCCCAGAATATCATCGAACGTACTAATCTTATTGATTCTATCTGGTCAATACGCAGAGTAAATTTTTTCACAAAACGTCCTGTTTCAACTTTTAACAGGCCATCATCTGTTATGACATATTGGGTATGTATAAGCATCTCTATCTCATATATCACCAATACAGCCATAATAATGGCAAGCAATGTGTCATGCATCCAGAAGAAAAAGAAAAGAAGCAATGATGTGATAGAAATCAAAATCCAATACCACCATCCCACTTCGGTCTTAAACGTCCTATCCATATCTTTAAGAATTTATCTACAATCTCGGTAATTTTCTGTGAAGATAAAAATTAATTTACTAATAAACCACTAAAACAGAATTTCTTTATCTGTTTTTATGATTTATTTGAATGAAAAGTTTTATAAAATAAGCGTATGATGGGACTATGTTATAACTTTTTAGTAGCTTTGCAATATAGATAGAAATTATTATGGTTAGGAAATTCGATTTTCTCGTTATCGGCTCTGGTATTGCCGGAATGAGTTTTGCGCTTAAAGTGGCGCATAAAGGATCTGTTGCATTGATTTGCAAAGCCGGACTGGAAGAAGCCAATACATATTTTGCACAAGGTGGTATTGCTTCTGTAACAAATCTCAAAGTTGACAACTTTGAAAAACATATCCATGACACAATGGTTGCAGGCGACTGGATAAGCGACCCTGCTGCTGTAGAAAAAGTCATTACTAACGCCCCTAAACAGATAGAGGAACTGATAAAGTGGGGAGTTGATTTCGACAAAAATGATAAAGGAGAATTCGACCTGCACAAAGAAGGCGGTCATTCCGAATTCAGAATCCTCCACCACAAGGATAATACAGGAGCTGAAATCCAGACCAGCCTGATTGAAGCAGTAAAACAGCATCCGAATATTACTATATTCTCAAATTTCTATGCCGTTGAGCTTATCACTCAGCATCATCTCGGTATAATTGTTACACGTCACACACCTGGTATAAAATGTTTCGGAGCATACATTCTGAACGAAGAAACAGGCGAAGTGGATACTTTCCTTTCTAAAGTTACTGTAATGGCAACAGGAGGATGTGAGGCTGTATATAGACACACTACAAACCCACTTGTAGCCACAGGCGACGGTATAGCAATGGTATATCGTGCAAAAGGTGCCGTAAAGGATATGGAATTCATACAGTTCCATCCTACAGCACTATTCCATCCGGGCGATCGTCCTAGCTTCCTTATCACTGAAGCTATGCGCGGATATGGAGGCGTTCTCAGAAATCTTGCAGGAGAAGAATTCATGCAGAAATATGATCCTCGCCTGTCACTGGCACCACGCGATATAGTGGCACGTGCAATAGACAGCGAAATGAAACAGCGTGGTGAGGATCATGTTTATCTTGACGTAACTCACAAAGACCCTGAGGAAACTAAGAAACATTTCCCTAACATATATAAGAAATGTTTGAGCCTGGGTATAGATATCACAAAAGATTATATACCTGTTGCTCCTGCTGCCCACTATCTTTGCGGAGGTATCAAAGTCGATTTGGACGGACAGTCAAGCATACGCCGTCTATATGCAATTGGCGAATGTTCATGTACAGGTCTGCACGGAGGAAACCGTCTGGCTTCAAACTCACTGATTGAAGCAATAGTTTATGCCGATGCAGCCGCACAGCATGCAATGAGTGTAATAGACAGATATGAATTTAATGAGGATATTCCTGAATGGAACGACGAAGGAACAATCAGTACCGAAGAAAGAGTCCTTATTACACAAAGTATGAACGAGGTAAATCAGATAATGGAATCTTACGTCGGTATAGTAAGAAGCAACCTACGTCTGGTTAGAGCATGGAACAGACTTGATATCCTGTATGAAGAGACAGAAAGACTGTTCAAGCGTGTCAAGGCCTCACGAGAAATATGCGAATTGAGAAATATGATTAACGTAGGATATCTTATAACTCGCCAGGCAATGGAAAGAAAAGAAAGTAGAGGATTGCATTACACCATCGACTATCCGAAACATTCTGACGAAAACAAATAATAACATATTATAATAAGTAAAAGACCGGTCTTAATCCCAACAGTTGGTTTGAAGACCGGTCTTTTTTATGCATTATAACGACGGATTATGTATTATTTCAAGCAATATCGGTTTTACTCCACCTACGAAACATTCCACAGCAATAACCATCAGAATAAGTCCCATTAATCGCATCATAACATTATTACCCGTTTCTCCCATAAACTTGACCAGACGGGTAGATAGTCTCAGAATTATATATGTCAATATATATACTATAGCGATTACACTGACCAATGTTACTTTAAGGACCCAATTATCTGCATCATCCATCAAAATAATCCCATTTGCTATAGCTCCAGGACCACACAGCATAGGAATTGACAATGGAGTAATGGATATATCATTTGCATATGCCTTTATTTCCTCATCTTTTAGCTTTGTATTCGTATATCTTGCCTGAAGCATATCATAGCCTATCTTTAAAATAATAATGCCTGCAGCAATCCTAAAACCGTTTGTAGAGATACCAAAGAATTTGAAGAGGAACTGACCACAGAAAGTAAAACTGATCAGAATTAGAAAAGAAATGATTGTAGCGCGCTTCACAATATGACTTCTTTCACTTTCATCCAAACCTTTAGTCATGGTAAGAAACACAGGCATGGTGCCTAAAGGATTTGTAAGAGTAAAAAACGATGTAAAACACAACAACGCATAAGGAATAATTGTATCCATAATAAAAACGTTTTTATATATAACTACTACAAAGATATATCAGATTTTAATATAAAGGAAGTGTATAAACGCAAAAAATCCCCGAAGTATCTCTACCTCGAGGATCTCTCATATAAGACGGCGACTACCTACTCTCCCACAATATGCAGTACCATCGGC
>NZ_JAOQJJ010000024.1:753-35984 GCF_025567135.1 Bacteroides cellulolyticus | reverse complement strand
CGGCACGTACGGTGGTGTGAGAGGTCGGTAAACACGAAAATAGGAGATAAACACCTATGATTAGTGTTTACCTCCTACTCGATTATTATTGAGTTATTATGCTTCTTTTATTATTTCCATACCGATGCGGATAGCTTCTTCGTTCATCGGTATAAGATGATGGTGACGTTCCGGCAGAGTCTTGCGCAAAGCTTTTACTACACTTTCTGTTGATACTACCGGCATCAGTTTCAGCAATCCGCCAAGTACTATCATGTTGAAAGTCTTTGCCATGTTGCGTTCGTTAGCTTCATCCATGGCATCAATGCGATAGACTTTTATGTCTTTTCTGGTAGGAGGATTGATAATTCCATATCCGTCGTAGATAAGTATTCCGCCAGGTTTTACCTTACTTTCGAATTTTGCAAGTGATGGCTGGTTCAATATAATGGCGCAGTCATATTTGCTCAATATAGGAGATGAAATTCTTTCATCGCTCACAATGACAGTTACGTTTGCTGTACCACCTCTCTGTTCAGGTCCGTATGCCGGCATCCAGGTCACTTCCTTGTTTTCCATCAATCCGGAGTAAGCAAGAATTTTACCCATGGACAAAACTCCCTGTCCTCCAAATCCGGCTATAATTATTTCATGCTTCATTTTCTTTTTGAATAATAGGGTGATTGAATATTATAAAGTAGTGTCCTTAAGGTCGCCTAGCGGGTAGAACGGGAACATGTTCTCTTCCATCCATTTGTTGGCCTTTTCCGGTGACATTTTCCATCCTGAGTTACAAGTAGATACTATTTCCACCAGGTTGGAGCCTTTTCCCTGCATAGAGTTTTCGAATGCTTTTCTTATGGCTTTCTTTGCCTTGCGGATAGCTGCGACAGTATGAACAGACTGTCTTGTCACATAGCAAGTGCCTTGCAGTGTAGCGGCAATTTCAGTCATTTTAAGCGGATAGCCGTGTATTTCAGGGTCACGTCCGTAAGGACAAGTAGCTGTTTTCATTCCCACCAGTGTAGTAGGAGCCATCTGTCCGCCTGTCATACCGTATATAGCGTTATTAATGAAGATGATGGTAATATTTTCACCTCTGTTGAGTGCGTGTATTGTTTCTGCTGTACCTATACATGCCAGGTCGCCGTCTCCCTGATATGTAAATACCAGTCTGTCCGGCCACAGTCTTTTTATAGCAGTGGCTAGTGCTGGCGCACGTCCGTGAGCTGCTTCCTGACAGTCAATGTCAAGATAGTTATACATGAATACAGCACATCCCACAGGGCTGACACCTATAGCCTTTTCGCTCATTCCCATTTCTTCTATTACTTCGGCAATAAGCTTGTGTACCACACCGTGGCTACATCCCGGGCAGTAGTGCATCGGATTATCGTTAAGCAGTTTCGGCTTCTGGTAAACCAGATTTTCCGGCTTCATTATTTCTTCTTTTGTCATATTATTTTCCTCCGTCATTGTCATAGTAAGAAGCGGAACACGAATTCTATCATCTTCAGGAACAGTGAAGCGCCGCACACATAAAAGAATACGGTTTTGTCATCGCCTAAAGTGAAATATAGGATAATAGATGCCAGTGCTCCAAGCATGAACAGAATGTTCAATATGTTTCTTATCTTGTCGTTGTCCATTATTTCTTCTTACTGGGGTTATTTAATGAGTTTTTCTTTCAAAGCATCTACCACTTCGTCCGGATCAGGTACGATACCGCCCAAACGGCCGAAATGGTGTACAGGTACGTTGCACTCTACAGCCAGTTTTACATCTTCAATCATTTGTCCGCTGTTGAGTTCTACCACTAATATACCTTTGACTTGTTTTGCTCTTTCTGCAATTTCCGGAGATGGGAACGGCCATAATGTTATAGGACGGAACAGACCTACCTTTATACCTTCCTCGCGTGCATGCTCCATTGCCTTTTGTGCTATACGTGCGCATGAACCGAATGCTACTATCAGGTATTCCGCATCTTCGCATTCTATTTCCTCATAACGTCTTTCGTTGGCTTCTATTTCAGCATATTTGTTCTGCAGATGTAAGTTTCTCTGTTCCATTACGGCAGGGTCAAGTTCCAGAGAAGTGATTACGATAGGTTTGCGTCCTTTACATCCTGTCGCTGCCCATGGACACTGTTCGATTATTTCTTCGTCTGTACGTCTTGGTCGTGGCTCAGGCAATACCACCTTTTCCATCATCTGACCTATTACGCCGTCAGCAAGTATCATTGCAGGATTGCGGTATTTGAAAGCCAGGTCAAAACCTAGTTTTACGAAATCTGCCATTTCCTGAACTGATGCCGGTGCAAGTGCTATCAGGCGATAGTCGCCGTGTCCTCCTCCTTTTGTAGTCTGGAAATAGTCCGCCTGACTTGGCTGTATTGTTCCCAGTCCAGGACCTCCACGCATTACGTTTACGATAAGACAAGGCAATTCTGCTCCTGCTATATAAGATATACCTTCCTGTTTAAGGCTGACGCCGGGACTTGATGATGATGTCATTACCATTTTTCCTGTTCCCGCACCACCATATACCATGTTTATTGCGGCAACTTCACTCTCTGCCTGCAAAACCACCATTCCGGTTGTTTCCCATGGCTTCTGTTCAGCCAGTGTTTCAAGCACTTCTGATTGCGGAGTGATAGGGTAACCGAAGTATCCGTCCACACCGATGCGTATTGCGGCGTGTGCTATGGCTTCGTTACCTTTCATTAGAACTACTTCTTCTGCCATATTTTTTCTTTATTTATCGTTTATTCTTAATAGTATGGTTATTCACATTTAGCCCTGTAAACAGTCAGGCAACCGTCAGGGCATACGATAGCGCATGATGAACAACCGTTGCAAGTGTCTTCTACCACTTGCTGTACATAATTATATCCTTTTTGATTTACTTTTGGAGTAAGAGCCAATACTTTAAGCGGGCAGGCTACCACACAAAGGTTGCATCCCTTGCATCGCTCGGTGTTTACTACCACCACTCCTTTCATTTTAGCCATATATATACGTATTTAGTTTTTATTGATTAAACATATCTTTATTATAGAAATTCAGGATATCCAACATCATGGCTCTGGCGTCTTTTGCCGGACTTTCCGGATTGATGTTTATGGCTTCCTGATAATTGTTGAGCGCGCCTTGCCAGTCACCAAGTTTTCTGCATGCATTTCCTTTCAGATAATAAGCTCTGTCGGCATACTCATTATTCTGTTCTATAATCCTGTCCAGGGCTTCCTTGGCTTCGGCTATATGGCCGTCATTAATCATTATTTTTATGTTCTCCAGTATATTATTCATCAAGATACAAAATGTTAAGACGTATGCAAAGATACATTTTATTTAATATCAAAGTCTATTTTTTAAGAATAAATAGTCATCGAATATCCTTTTTTAGTGTGTCTTGTTGTTATTTTATGCATTTCTTTTGTAAGTATTTTTATTTATTATACCTTTGCGAGGTTGAAACAAAAAGAATGAAAAACGGAAATATAACTAACTTTAAGAGTTTAAAATGAACAAAATTATTTCAAAAGAACATTTTTCAGAGAAAGTTTTTAAGCTTGTTATTGAAGCTCCTCTGATTGCAAAATCTCGTAAAGCAGGTCATTTTGTTATCGTACGTGTTGGCGATAAGGGTGAACGTATGCCTCTTACCATAGCCGAAGCAGATCCTGTGAAAGGTACCATTACATTAGTGGTTCAGAAAGTGGGATTGTCTTCAACTCGTCTTTGTGAGTTGAACGAAGGAGATTATATCACAGACGTAGTAGGACCTCTGGGTAAAGCTACACATATTGAAAACTTTGGTACTGTGGTTTGTGCCGGAGGTGGAGTAGGGGTTGCTCCTATGCTTCCTATCGTGCAGGCTCTTAAGGCTGCCGGAAACAGGGTGATTACTGTTCTTGCAGGACGTTCAAAAGAACTTATTATTCTGGAAAACGAGATGCGCGCAAGTTCTGACGAAGTAATTATAATGACTGACGACGGCTCATACGGAAAGAAAGGTCTGGTGACAGAAGGTATCGAAGAAGTGATCAAGCGCGAAAAGGTAGATAAGTGTTTTGCCATCGGTCCTGCCATCATGATGAAGTTCGTTTGTCTGCTCACAAAGAAATACGAAATTCCTACAGATGTATCTTTGAATACTATCATGGTTGACGGTACAGGTATGTGCGGAGCGTGCCGTATCACTGTAGGCGGTAAGACTAAGTTCGTTTGTGTAGATGGTCCAGAGTTTGACGGTCATCAGGTTGATTTTGATGAAATGCTGAAACGTATGGGAGCGTTCAAGGATATTGAAGTGGAAGAAATCCATAAACTTGACCCTAAACCTGATACATGCGAAGCCGTGAAACCTGCTGACGACCGTTCAGCACAGTGGCGCGAAGAATTGCGCAAGAGCATGAAACCTAAGGAACGTACACTTATCCCTCGTGTACACATGAACGAGCTTGATCCTGAGTATCGCTCACACAGCCGTAAGGAAGAAGTAAACCTCGGTCTTAACGAAGAACAGGCTTTGACTGAGGCTAAGCGTTGTCTTGACTGTGCCAATCCTTCATGTATGGAAGGTTGTCCTGTCGGAATCAATATTCCTACATTTATTAAGAATATCGAACGCGGTGAGTTCCTCGAAGCTGCACGCGTATTGAAGCAGACAAGTGCTCTTCCTGCTGTTTGCGGACGTGTGTGCCCACAGGAAAAGCAGTGCGAGTCTAAGTGTATCCACCTCAAGATGGGTCACGAAGCGGTCGCAATAGGTTATCTGGAACGCTTTGCGGCAGATTATGAACGTGAAAGCGGACAGATTTCTGTACCTGAAATAGCTGAAAAGAAAGGTATTAAAGTGGCTGTTGTTGGTTCAGGTCCTGCAGGTCTTTCATTTGCCGGCGATATGGCCAAGATGGGTTACGATGTAACAGTGTTCGAAGCTTTGCATGAGATTGGCGGTGTGTTGAAATATGGTATTCCTGAATTCCGTTTGCCTAACAAGATTGTTGACGTGGAAATAGACAACTTGTCGAAGATGGGTGTAGAATTCGTTAAGGACTGCATAATCGGTAAGACAGTAAGCGTGGAAGACCTTGAAAAAGAAGGATTCAAAGGCGTATTTGTCGCATCAGGTGCCGGTCTGCCTAACTTTATGAATATTCCGGGAGAGAACTCAATCAATATCATGTCTTCTAATGAATATCTTACTCGTGTAAATCTGATGGATGCTGCAAGCGAAGATTCTGATACTCCTGTAACATTCGGTAAGCGTGTAGCTGTAATAGGCGGAGGTAACACTGCTATGGACTCAGTGCGTACAGCACGTCGTCTTGGCGCAGAAAAGGCTATGATTATCTATCGCCGTTCGGAAGCAGAAATGCCTGCACGTCTTGAAGAAGTCAAGCATGCCAAGGAAGAAGGAGTTGAATTCCTTATATTACATAATCCTATCGAATACATTGCCGATGAAAAAGGCCGTGTAAAACAAGTGGTTCTTCAGAAAATGGAACTTGGCGAACCTGACGCATCAGGCCGTCGCAGTCCAGTAGCGATACCAGGAGCTATCGAAACAATAGATATCGATATGGCTATAGTCAGTGTAGGTGTATCTCCTAATCCTATTGTTCCTAACTCTATTCCAGGTCTGGAACTTGGACGTAAGGGTACAATTGCAGTAAATGAGGATATGCAGTCTTCTATCCCTACTATCTATGCAGGTGGTGACATCGTTCGCGGTGGCGCAACCGTTATCCTAGCTATGGGCGACGGTCGTCGTGCTGCAGCTGCAATGGACAAACAGTTGAGCGGAAAGTAAAAATGGATTAAATACCGTTTAAACAGTGTTTAAATGGTATTTAAATAGCATTTAAATATTTCAAATGAGCAGTCTTAACCATTATGTAATGGTTGAGGCTGTTCATTTTTTTATTTGTATTAGTATTGTTAATAGATTAAAGTACTACTTTTGCATCCGTAATTTATTCAGAATATGATGAGCATGATAATAAGAAAAGCTGTTCCGACAGATATTGACAGGCTGATGCAGATATTTGCCATAGCGAGAGGATTTATGAAATCTTCCGGCAATCCTAATCAGTGGATAAACGGCTATCCACAAGAGGAACTGATAAAAAATGAAATAGAACAGGGGCATTGTTTCGTTTGTGTTAATAATGACGATGGAATGGTGGTTGCAACTTTTTGTCTTATTCAAGGTCCCGATCCTACATATTCTTATATTGAAGATGGAGCATGGCCTGATAATGAACCGTATTACGTGATACACCGTCTGGCGTCAGATGGTAGTGTGAAAGGAATAACAGGATTTTGTATTGACTGGTGTCAGAGAATATCTCCTTGCCTACGTGCCGATACGCATCACGACAATAAGGTGATGCAGCACCTGTTGGAAAAGAACGGATTCGTAAGGTGCGGAATAATCTATGTGGCAAACGGGACACCGAGAATAGCTTATCAAAGAAATATCAGGAACAAGTAGAAGTCTATGAAAAAGAAAAAGTTTCAGATAGAAGTGCCTGGTGGAGCGGACAAGGTTCTGCTTCATACATGTTGCGCACCATGTTCGTCGGCAATTATAGAATGTCTGATGCAGCACGGCATACGTCCTACTATATATTATTGTAATCCTAATATTTATCCTCTTGAAGAATACAGTATCCGTAAGGACGAATGTACACGCTACGCCCGTTCGTTAGGACTTGATATTGTTGATGCCGATTACGACCATCCACAGTGGCTGGAATGCGTTAAAGGAATGGAGAATGAACCTGAGAGGGGGGGACGCTGCCTTCGCTGTTTCAAGATGCGCCTTCGCGATACGGCACGTTATGCCCATGAGCACGGGTTTACAGTTATCACTACCACGCTGGCTTCATCGCGTTGGAAAAGCTTGGACCAGATAAACGAGGCAGGGCATTATGCGGTCGAGCCGTACCCTGATGTCGTATGGTGGGAGCAGAACTGGCGCAAGGGAGGGTTGAGCGAACGTCGTATAGCGATTATAAAGGAATATAATTTCTACAACCAGCAGTATTGCGGATGTGAGTTCAGCATGCGCAAAACTACGGATGCTGAATGAATGATCTTGAAATCGGGATGAAGTTGGCGTGACACGAACGTGTTACGCGTGAAACACGAACGTGTCACTCTCGTTACACGAACGTACAACGAGCGTAACACGTACGTGTAACGCTATTTAAGTGGGCTTGTTTTTATTTCTTTTTCTCTTCTTCCATTTGCTTATTCTCTATAGGCTTTGAATTCTCTTTATAAGCCGAGAATCCTTTCACAATAACTCTTTCTTTCTTTGTCCCCTCGTCCTCTTCCGAAATTGCGGAACCAAGTTTGTCAATATTCTCCTTGATTGCGTTTCTGGTGTCGAAGAAACTGTCAAGAATAAGCTTAAGATGTTCTTCCGGTTCAAGTCCATCTTCTGTGAAGAATGTATGGCAGTGCGAGTGTATACCAATCTCTTTGTCGCCCTCATTTTCGGCCATGAATACGGTAGTGATAAATGAACTTATGTTCACAGCGTTTATAACCTCCTTCAGGTATGGCAACACAGGATTGTCGGCATTGATGGTTCCCCACCATGGATACCATATCATCACGAATGGGACATCTTCCTGGAATGACAGGTAGAAATCGTCACCCTGATACATGAAGCCTATGTTGCCCTCTTCGTTCTTTTCAGGGTTGCATCCCATTTTCTTGAGTGTCGATACGATTAGTTCTTCAGTAGAAAGTTTTGGTGTCTTGGTAGCAGGAGTTTCGTTTTTTAAACAGCTTATAATTTTCTTTTCCCTTCGCCATGAAAGGTAAACTATTATTGCTGGCCATAGTGCTAGAGCCAGAACGGCTACAAGGATTGTAATATCGGAAATGTTGTTCATAATTTAAGGCTTTAAATGTTTGGTATGGTATAAAGATAAGAAAAAAGATATAGAATAAAAAGCAAGGATGAAAAAAAATAACAGCATTATGATACGTTATTTTATCTTTATAATGAAAATAAACGGAGATTTTTAGTTAAGTTTGCATCCAGAATATACATATATCATTAATGAAAGAATTTGTAATATCCGAAGCACAGACCGAGAAGGCTGTATTGGTGGGTCTGATAACCCAAAACCAGAACGAAAGAAAGACAAATGAATATCTTGACGAATTGGCATTCCTGGCAGAGACTGCCGGTGCAGAAGTCGTGACACGTTTTACTCAGAAGCTTGATACTCCAAACTCCGTGACATACGTGGGTAAGGGAAAACTTCAGGAGATAAAGGATTATCTTCTGCAGATGAACGAAGACGAGGAAACGGAGATAGGTATGGTGATATTCGATGACGAACTTTCCGCCAAACAGCTCAGAAACATTGAAAACGAACTGAAGGTGAAGATTCTTGACCGTACTTCGCTTATTCTTGATATATTTGCCATGAGGGCACAGACCGCAAACGCCAAGACTCAGGTAGAGCTGGCACAGTATAAATATATGTTGCCAAGACTGCAACGTCTGTGGACACACCTTGAACGTCAGGGTGGTGGTTCCGGTGCCGGAGGTGGTAAAGGTTCTGTGGGACTTCGTGGTCCGGGTGAAACACAGCTGGAAATGGACCGCCGTATCATCCTTAACCGTATGGCGTTGCTCAAACAGAGACTTGCAGAAATAGACACTCAGAAATCTACACAGCGAAAGAACCGCGGACGCATGATACGTGTGGCGCTCGTGGGATATACTAACGTAGGAAAATCAACAATAATGAACCTTCTTGCAAAGAGTGAAGTGTTTGCAGAAAACAAACTGTTTGCCACACTTGACACTACCGTGAGAAAGGTTATCATTGAAAATCTTCCTTTCCTGCTTTCCGATACTGTAGGATTTATCCGTAAGTTGCCTACCGACCTTGTTGAGTCATTCAAATCGACTCTGGACGAGGTGCGCGAGGCAGACCTTCTGGTACATGTGGTAGATATCTCACATCCTGATTTTGAAGAACAGATACAGGTGGTGGAGAAAACCATATCAGATATAGGTGCCGGAGGAAAGCAGAGTATGATAGTATTCAACAAGATTGATGCCTACAGCTATGTGGAAAAGGCAGAGGATGACTTGACTCCGAAGACCAAGGAAAACATTACGCTGGAGGAACTGATGAATACATGGATGGCAAAGATGGACGACAACTGTATCTTTATCTCTGCCAAGGACAAGTCGAACCTGGAGGATTTCAAGAATATGCTGTACAAGAAGGTACGCGAACTGCATGTTCAGAAGTATCCTTATAACGACTTCCTCTATCAGACATACGATTTAGGCGACGAGGCTTAAGTTACAAGTTGACAAGGTCTCCATCCGGAAGGTAGCCTTGTTAACTCGTCAACTTGTTAACTCGTCAACTGAAATAAGAAAGCATACTAATAACTAGAAACTCAATAACTCAAAAACTTAAAACAATATGGCAACACCAGAATTTAAGTATCAGCCAATGTTCGAACACGGACATGACAATACAGAGTATTATCTGCTTACTAAAGATTATGTATCAGTAAGCGAGTTTGAAGGCAAACCTATCCTTAAGATTGAAAAAGAAGGTTTGACTGCTATGGCTAATGCGGCTTTCCGCGATGTGTCTTTTATGCTTCGCCGTTCGCACAACGAACAGGTTGCAAAGATTCTTACTGACCCTGAAGCCAGCGACAACGACAAGTATGTAGCTTTGACTTTCCTGCGTAATGCTGAAGTTGCTGCTAAGGGTGTTCTTCCTTTCTGCCAGGATACAGGTACTGCAATTATCCACGGTGAAAAAGGACAGCAGGTATGGACAGGATACTGCGATGAAGAAGCTCTCTCACTTGGTGTTTACAAGACATATACTGAAGAGAACCTGCGCTATTCACAGAACGCTCCTCTTACAATGTACGAAGAAGTGAATACACGTTGCAACCTGCCTGCTCAGATTGACATCGAAGCTACTCAGGGGATGGAATACGAATTCCTCTGCGTGACTAAGGGTGGTGGTTCTGCCAACAAGACTTACCTCTATCAGGAAACTAAGGCTATCCTTAACCCGGCTACTCTAGTTCCTTTCCTTGTAGAAAAGATGAAGACTTTGGGTACAGCAGCTTGTCCTCCATATCACATCGCATTTGTAATCGGTGGTACTTCTGCTGAAAAGAACTTGCTGACAGTGAAACTTGCTTCTACTCGTTTCTACGATAACCTGCCTACAACTGGTAACGAATACGGACGCGCTTTCCGAGACGTAGAACTTGAAAAACAGGTATTGGAAGAAGCTCACCGTATCGGTTTGGGTGCACAGTTCGGTGGTAAATACTATGCACACGATGTACGTATCATCCGTTTGCCACGCCATGGAGCGTCTTGCCCTGTAGGTCTTGGCGTTTCTTGCTCAGCTGACCGTAACATCCGTTGTAAGATCAATAAAGACGGTATCTGGATTGAAAAACTTGACTCAAACCCAGGCGAACTGATTCCTGAAGAATTGCGTCAGGCTGGCGAAGGCAACGCTGTTAAGATTGACTTGAACCGTCCTATGCCGGAAATCCTTGCAGAACTTGACAAGTATCCTGTAGCTACTCGTCTTTCTTTGAACGGTACTATCATCGTTGGTCGCGACATCGCACACGCAAAACTGAAAGAACGTCTTGACCGTGGTGAAGACCTTCCACAGTATATCAAGGATCATCCTATCTATTATGCCGGTCCTGCTAAGACTCCGGCAGGTATGGCTTGTGGTTCTATGGGACCTACAACAGCCGGACGTATGGACCCATACGTTGATTTGTTCCAGAGCCATGGAGGCAGCATGATTATGCTTGCTAAAGGTAACCGTAGCCAGGCTGTGACAGATGCTTGTAAGAAGCACGGTGGTTTCTATCTTGGTTCTATCGGTGGTCCTGCAGCTATCCTTGCTCAGAACAACATCAAGAGCATCGAGTGTGTGGAATATCCTGAACTTGGTATGGAAGCTATCTGGAAGATTGAAGTTGAAGATTTCCCTGCATTTATCCTCGTTGATAACAAAGGAAACGATTTCTTCAAGCAGATTAAGCCTCGTTGCGCAGGAAACTGCAAATAATGGGATAACTGCCCGCAGAAAATAGATTTTCAATAAATAATATAACACGGGTTATGCCGGATGTCTTTCCGGTGTAATCCGTGTTTTTTTTACACCTGATTATGAATATCATTCGATTTATTAAGAACTGGACTTTGCCTATAGCTATGGCGATGGGGGTAATACTTTATTTTGTATATGTGAACATACCTTTCCTGGAGCCGACAAAGCCGTTTGTGGAACATGCTGTGGCTGTATTGCAGCCTTTGCTGATTTTTCTGATGCTTTTTCTCACATTCTGTAAGGTTGATGTGGGTGAGCTCAAGCCTTGCAGATGGCATGCCGTGTTGCTTCTCATACAAAGCCTTTCGTTCATTCTCCTGGCCGGAATTTTGTATATATTCCCTGATATGCATTCCAGAATATTGATTGAGGGAGCTATGTTGTGTCTTATCTGTCCTACGGCTACGGCAGCAGCAGTAGTGACCGGAAAACTGGGAGGCAGTGCTGCACATCTTACCTCATATACAATTCTGATAAACCTCGTGACAGCTTTTCTTGTTCCGCTGGTGGTTCCCGTCATACATCCGCAGGAAGGAGTAGGGTTCCTTTCTTCATTCCTGATGATTCTTGGAAAGGTATTTCCTCTGTTGCTGTGTCCGTTTATTCTGGCAGTCCTTTTGCGTTATCTTTCGCCTAGACTTCATGCGTTTATAGGAAAGTATCACGGATTGTCGTTCTATCTATGGGCAGTGGCGCTGACTCTTGCCATTGCCGTAACTGTGAAGAGTATAGTCCATAGTGACGTGTCTATATGGTATCAGGTAGGTTTGGCTTTTATTTCGTGTATAGCCTGTTTCCTTCAATTCTATATAGGGAAAAGAGTAGGCCGCAAATATGACGATACGATTAGTGCCGGGCAGGCATTGGGACAGAAAAATACTGTATTGGCCATTTGGATGGGATACACTTTTTTTACCCCTGTTACCGCTGTCGCTGCCGGTTTCTACAGCGTATGGCATAATGTATTCAATTCTTATCAGCTTTACCTTAAACGTAAGGAAAAGGAAAAATAAAAACAACGGCTGCACCGGAGTTAAATCTGATGCAGCCGTTTACTGTAATTGTGTGTTTATCAGTAAATACTCTTTTATGCCTTACTGTCCATTATCCCCATTTGAGGAATTTCCTGTGGAACATAGTCTCCTTGGAAGAATCGGCTGGCACGCAGCAGGTGTCTCCATACACTGACCAATTCCTGTGTTTCCTGCAATATGTTCAGATATACCATTGATGCTTTAAGGCTTCTGTTGTCAGCTTCCTGCATGTGGTTCATCTGATGTTTGCGAAGAGCTGAAATCTTGTTTTTAAGATCATCACCCTTTTTCAGGATATCATCTGCTTCAGAATAGTTGTTGGCTATAATGGCGTTGCGTGTACGATCCATCAACTTACACAATTCTTCTCTGATAGGCAAGAACTCTGCAACATCATCTTTAGGAACTGGGTTGAAGTTGTTGTCAACATGTTCCTTACATGGCTCACAGATACGCTTCAAGCAGTATAGCATTTCTTCGCAGCTGTTTGTTCCAAGGTGGAACCATGTATTCTTTTCTATTGCTATGGTGATTGGAATACGTCTTAAACCAAGTATTTCCTTGCGACGGCGTTTTTTCAGGAGTTTACGCTGCTCGTCAGTCTCGTTAAGCGATTTTTTCAGTTTCTTCAAATCCTCGTTTATGAAACCGTCTGTCATCTTGACGTATGCATCTTTGCTGAAGTCGATATAGCTTGTTAGTGTTTCCTTAACGTGTTCACGGAGCAATGCAAGTGTTTCGTTCTTGTCTTTGCTTGCCATCATACGCTTGAACAGGTCGTCCTGCTTTTCGGCTTTTTCTTTCTTACTGTACATGATATTGCTGCGTACAAGGAGGAATACTGCCAAAGCAATGAATCCAACCATACCTACTATGTTCGTGTAGTACATTATTATTGTAACGATGGCACAAGCTGTAAACGCTACGAATGCTGTGATGAACCAGCCGCCGATAACTGAAAGCATACCGGTGATACGGTAAACGGCACTTTCGCGTCCCCAGGCGCGGTCGGACAGTGATGTACCCATAGCCACGATAAATGTAACGTATGTGGTAGAAAGAGGAAGTTTCATTGTTGTACCCATGATGATGAGTAAACCGGAAAGAACAAGGTTCACGGCTGCACGGATAAGGTCGAATGCGGCACCGTTTTCAAGAATTGCTTCATCCTTGTTGAATCGGCTGTTAATCCAGTTTCTTACGTTAGCAGGAATTACTCTCACCAGGAATTCGTTTATGCTTGTTGCACGACGTACGATTGTGCGGGCAAGACCTGATGAACCGAACATCTCGTCACCTTCTTCCTGACGGGCAAGATCGACTGAAGTCTTGATTACGTTTTTAGCTTTTTTCGATGTGGCAAGTGCATACACCATTACGATACCGGAAGCTACAAGGAATATCAGTGGAGTTTTTGCCGACGACATGAGCGATTCCATCATGAAACCATCTACACCTGCACCGTTAGAGTTTGCGACGAAGTCTGTATAAGCTGAATAACCGGCCAAAGGAACACCGATAAAGTTTACAAGGTCGTTACCTGCAAATGCAAGAGCCAGTGAGAATGTACCAAGAAGAACGATGATTTTCAGTACATTGACTTTGCACCAGTGTAGGATTTGCATAAAAATAGTGAAGAATACGAAACATCCAGTCACCAGCACCGCTGTGTTCGCGTCCACCCATGCCATTACTTCAGGAGTAATGAAAGGAGCAGTCTTAAGTCCCTTTATAAGAATAAAGTAAGAAAGAGAAGTTACGGCTATACCTCCGAATATACCGATAGTCCAAGAAAGATTCTTTTTATAGTTGAAGCTGAATATAAGACGTGAAATATACTGTACCACTGTTCCGGCTATGAAGGCTATGGCTACTGAAAGGAAGATACCAAGAATCACAGATAACGCTTTTTCTGTGTTCAGTAAGTCGCCGAGTGTAAGACCGCTTTCATCGGAAATCAGTTTAAGTAATGCAAGTATCAAAGTACCTCCCAATAGTTCGAATACCATTGATACTGTTGTTGATGTAGGAAGTCCCAAAGTGTTGAAAACATCCAGCAGTACCACATCAGTCACCATTACGGCAAGCAGGATACACATTATTTCGTAGAAGCTGAAGTTATTTGGTTGGAATATACCATGGCGGGCTATATCCATCATACCATTACTTAACACAGCTCCTGTAAATACACCTATTGCAGCTACGATAATGATTGTCTTGAATTTTGCAACTTTTGCTCCTACAGCGGAGTTCATGAAATTCACGGCATCGTTACTGACTCCAACCATAAGGTCGAAAACTGCCAGCATAAACAGGAATATTACAATCCCTAAATAAATAGTTTCCATAAAAATAATTAAGCTTTGATTTTTCGGGTGCAAATATCGGTAATTTAATTCTAAATATATGTTACAAATATGTTACAAATTTCCGTGTCGTAAAAAAATACACTATGCAGTGTTCTATATGTTATTTGATTTGATTTATTTATGTTTTCTCTCATTAAAAAAACAATATTTCGTATTTATATACTATGATTATTTGTCTATTTTAGTAAATTTGTAGCCGAATTCTAAAAATACCATAGCAATGTCAGAGTCAAAGAAAATTAAAACCGCGCTTATTTCGGTTTATCACAAAGACGGTTTGGACGCAATAATTGCCAAACTGCATGAGGAAGGGGTACAGTTCCTGAGCACAGGTGGAACTCGTCAGTTTATTGAATCATTGGGCTATCCATGTTTGGCTGTAGAAGATATAACTACTTATCCATCTATCTTAGGTGGTAGAGTTAAGACTCTCCATCCTAAAATATTCGGAGGTATTCTTTGCCGTAGAGAACTGGAAGGTGACCGTAAGCAGGTTGAACAGTATGAAATACCGGAAATAGATTTGGTTATTGTAGATCTTTATCCATTTGAAGCTACAGTTGCATCTGGTGCAAGCGAACAGGATATTATCGAAAAAATTGACATAGGTGGCATCTCGCTTATTCGTGCGGCTGCAAAGAATTTCAACGATGTGGTTATAGTTGCTAGCAAGGAACAATATCCTACATTGCAGAATATTCTGAATGAAAGAGGTGCTGTTACTACACGTGATGAAAGAAAAGCTTTGGCACGTGAGGCTTTTGGAGTTTCTTCTCATTACGATACTGCAATTCATGCTTATTTTGCAGAAAATACTAAGTAATTTTTCAGATTAATTTATATTAAAGGGTTAGCATGTCATGTTTATGATGTGCTAATCCTTATGCCGTATTAATAAACAAAGACCTAAAAGATGGGTTTATTCTCTTTTACACAAGAAATAGCGATGGACCTTGGCACAGCCAATACCATCATTATAAGTAATAATAAGATTGTTGTTGACGAACCTTCAGTGGTGGCTCTCGACAGACGTACCGAGAAGATGATCGCGGTGGGTGAACGTGCAAAACTGATGTACGAAAAGGAGAATCCTAATATCCGTACAGTACGTCCGTTGCGCGACGGTGTGATTGCCGACTTTAATGCCTGCGAACAGATGATGCGCGGTCTGATTAAGAAGGTTAACCCGGGAAAAAGACTTTTCACTCCTTCTCTGAGAATGGTTATCGGTGTCCCTTCTGGTTCTACTGAAGTGGAATTGCGTGCCGTACGCGACAGTGCAGAACATGCCGGTGGACGTGATGTATATTTGCTTTTCGAACCTATGGCTGCTGCTATTGGTATAGGTCTTGATGTTGAGGCTCCTGAAGGTAACATGATTGTTGACATAGGTGGTGGTTCAACAGAAATTGCCGTGATTTCATTGGGAGGTATCGTGTCAAACAACTCAATCCGTATCGCAGGAGACGACCTTACTGCTGATATTCAGGAATATATGAGCCGCCAGCACAACGTAAAAGTCAGTGAACGTATGGCTGAGCGTATTAAGATACACGTAGGTGCAGCTTTGACTGATCTTGGTGATGAGGCTCCGGAAGATTATATCGTCCGTGGTCCTAACCGTATCACAGCTCTTCCTATGGAGGTGCCTGTATGTTATCAGGAAATAGCTCACTGTCTTGAAAAGAGTATTGCCAAGATTGAAACTGCTATATTGAGCGCTCTTGAAAATACTCCTCCTGAATTGTATGCTGATATCGTAAACAACGGTATTTATCTTGCAGGAGGCGGTGCTTTGCTTAGAGGATTGTCAAAGCGTCTTACTGATAAAATAAATATTCAGTTCCATGTAGCAGAAGATCCGTTGCTTAGTGTAGCAAAGGGTACGGGAATAGCTCTTAAAAATGTAGATCGCTTCTCATTCCTGATGCGCTGATAGTTTCTGTTTTGGCTTTTATGAATGCTTAAATAATATTCTGTGCGTAATATACTGGAATTCTTAATAAAATATTCTCATTGGACTTTGTTTATATTGCTCCAACTGTTGGCTGCAATTTTACTGTTCAGGTTCAATAGTTTTCAAGGGAGTGTATGGTTTACCTCTGCGTCCGAAGTGACGGCTTCTGTCACTAAGGTCGCTGCTGAGGTGACACGTTATTTCGGTCTTGAAAAGATGAACCGTGATCTTACTGAACGTAATGTTCAGCTTATGCAGGAATTGGAATATTATAAGAAACTGGTAGGTGAGGCTAATGAGGGCAAGGATAGTTTGATAGTTATCCAAGGTATGCAGGAGGTTATAAGGACAGATTCGTCTGTGGTTGTAATAAAGCAACCGCCTACGATGATGGATCAGTCGTTTGTGGTTTGTCCTGCAAGAGTGGTAAACGTCAGTGTCAGACGCCTTGACAATTACTTGGCTATCGACAAGGGGGAATCCAGTGGGGTGCGTACCGGAATGGGGGTTATCAGTGGAATGGGAGTTGTAGGTATTGTATGCCGTACGTCAAAGAACTATTCTCTGGTACTGCCTGTAATAAATTCGGGAAGCAGCATCAGTTGTAAGATAGCGCGTACAGATTATTTCGGCTTCTTGAAATGGGAGGGAGGAGACCCTCTTATGGCTTTTATGACAGATGTTCCCCGACATGCTGAATACGAAATAGGTGATACTGTGGTGACAAGTGGTCATAGCACTGTCTTTATTGAAGGAATACCTGTCGGTACAGTGACTTCGAAAGATGAAAGTGATGACGAAATGTCATTGACTTTAGGAATACGTCTGTTTACGGATTTTGGCAGACTTAATGATGTGTATGTTATGGCTCTGCCCCCGCGTGAAGAATTATCGGAACTGGAAAAAGATATAAAATACTGAATATGACTGCTGCATGGGTAGATAAGATAAAATGGTTTGTCATCCTTGTTTTGATACAGGGAGTGATAATAAGTCAGGTACAGGTGTCTCGTTATGCTGTACCTTTACTTTATGTAGTGTTTATTCTGAAACTTCCATCTGATACCGGAAGAAAATCTTTATTGTTTTATTCGTTTCTTATAGGATTGTGTGTCGATATGTTCGGCAATACTCCGGGACTCAATGCTACAGCCTCGTTGTGGCTTGCAATGGCTAGACCGTCATTGCTCAGATGGCAGACTTCGCGTGACAGTTCGGATTCGTTTGTTCCCGGAATAAAGTCTATGCGTTTGGCTCCTTATTTAAGATATGTATTTCCTTCTGTGTTGTTGCACTCTGCCGTATTGAATGTTGTGGATGCTTTTTCTGTAGCCAAAATATCGGATATAGTTATCGCAACATTGGCTGATACGGCTGTTACTGTGGCATTGATAATGATAATTGAATTAGTAGGGAGGAAAAAATAGTGAAACGGGATTACCAACTGGAGAAAAGGAAATATACTATCGGAGGTGTAGTTACTCTTATTGTCCTTGTTTTCATTATACGCTTGTTCACTCTTCAGATAATGAGTGACGACTATAAACGCAATGCTGACAGTAATGCTCTTCTGCAGCGTGTGAAATATCCTCCACGTGGCTTGATTTACGACAGACAGGGACGTTTGCTGGTCTTTAACCAGCCTGCCTATGACATTACTGTGGTAATGAAGGAGGTTGAGAAGTTTGACACTTTGGAGCTTGCCACATCATTGGGAGTTTCCAAGGATTTCCTTGTAAAGCGTTTTAAGGATATCAGAGACAGGCGTTTGAATCCGGGATATTCAAGATACACCCATCAGGTGTTGCTTACACAGCTTTCTTCCGAGGATTGTGCGGTTTTTCGTGAGAAGCTGTTTAACTTCCCCGGTTTTTATATTCAGGCCAGAACTGTAAGGCAGTATGGATATGATTGCGGCGCGCATATACTTGGCGATATAGCCGAAGTTTCGAAAGGTGAGATAGAAGATGATCCTTATTACAAGCGTGGTGATTTTATCGGAAAGTTAGGAGTAGAACGCTCGTATGAAACCCAGTTGAGGGGAGAAAAGGGTGTGGAGATTTTGCTTCGTGATGCCCATGGAAGAATACAGGGTAATTACATGAATGGCAGTTTTGACAAAGCTCCTGTGGCAGGAAAAAATCTCAAGTTAAGTCTGGATATAGAGTTACAGGCTCTTGGCGAAAGGCTTTTGGAGGGAAAGATAGGAAGTATAGTGGCTATCGAACCATCCACCGGAGAAGTGCTGTGTCTGGTTTCATCTCCATCATATAATCCGCATCTTATGGCAGGAAGGTTTAGAGGAGAAAACCATTTGAAATTGTCTAAAGATCCTTGGAAACCATTGCTCAACCGTGCCATTATGGGAACTTATCCTCCTGGTTCTACATTCAAGACTTCGCAGGCATTGACATTCCTCCAGGAAGGAATTATAAACACTGAAACACAGTATCCTTGTTCGCATGGTTTCAATTTCAGAGGTCTGCATGTGGGATGTCACTCACACGGTTCGCCTTTATCGGTAATACCTGCCTTGGCAACATCTTGTAATGCGTATTTCTGTTGGGGATTATATTATATGATAGGTGCCCGCAGTAAGTATGGTTCCGTACAGAATGCCATGAATACATGGCGTGACTATATGGTATCAATGGGTTTTGGATATCCTCTCGGTATAGACTTGCCTGGCGAAATGCGAGGTATGATTCCTAATGCCGCATTCTACGACAAGGCTTATCGCGGATCATGGAACGGATTGACTATCATAAGTATTTCCATAGGACAGGGTGAGGTGACACTTACGCCGCTTCAAATAGCAAATCTGGGAGCTACTATTGCAAACAGAGGATATTATATAACTCCACACGTGGTAAAGGAAATTGAGGGAGAGTCGCTTGATAAAAAATATACGGATAAACATTTTACAAAAGTTGAGCGTTCGCATTATGATGAAGTGGTGCAAGGCATGCGTGCCGCTGTTTTGGGAGGTACTTGTAGAGGTGCGAATCTGCCTGATATAGAAGTTTGCGGAAAGACCGGTACAGCTCAGAATAAGGGTAGAGACCATTCAGCATTTATGGGATTTGCCCCTATGAATAATCCTAAGATAGCGATAGCCGTATATGTGGAAAATGGCGGTTTTGGAGCTGTTTACGGCGTGCCAATCGGGAAACTTATGATGGAGCAGTATCTGAAAGGTGAGCTTTCTCCACAAAGTCAGCTGCAGGCTGATGAAATTCAGAAACGAAGAATTAATTATGGCATACAGGAAAGATAGTATATTTAAGAACGTTGACTGGTGGACTGTATTTTTGTATCTTCTGCTGGTGATATGCGGATGGTTCAGTATTTGCGGAGCCAGTTATGGCGATCCTAACTTTTTCGATTTCGGACTACGCTCCGGAAAGCAGCTTGTCTGGATAGCTTGTTCGTTGGGACTGGCATCTGCCATATTGGCTTTGGACCATAGATTCTTCGATACTTATGCCTATTTAATTTTCGGTATATTGCTTTTGTTGCTTTTTGCCACTATCTTTAATCCGAATGAGATAAAGGGGTCAAAATCTTGGATTGTATTGGGGCCTGTGAGCATTCAGCCTGCCGAGTTCGCCAAGTTCGGTACAGCGTTGGCACTGGCAAAGTTCATGGGCGAATATACATATTCATTGTCAAACAGAAAGCACCTTATGGTTACTATTGCCATAATCCTGCTGCCTATGTTCCTCATAATAATGCAGAAAGAAACCGGTTCAGCATTGGTCTATCTATCTTTCTTTCTGATGTTGTATCGTGAAGGTATGCCTGGCGCGATATTGTTTACAGGTGTTTGTGCCGTTGTGTATTTTATAGTCGGAATAAGGTTTTCGGTGTTGCCAATGGCTGATGGAGTTACACCATGGGGAGAGTTTGCCGTTCTTGCTCTTATAATAATTCTTACGTCAGGACTGATATGGGTATATTGTAAGGCTGGCAGAAAATTATCTTACATTATCCTGGCAGTGGGTATATCCGCTATAGCTTTGGGAATATTGTTCTCTTTCTATGTCATTCCTTTCAATCTGGTATATATGCTCTTAGGTATGATGGTAGTCCTTTTTGTGACTCTCATTGTGACTTTTTTGCGCGAGAGAATATATAGTTATCTTTACATCTCATTCTTTGTAATAGGGTCTGTAGCCTTTTTGTTTTCTATTGACTATGTGTTTGCCAATGTTCTGGAACCTCATCAGAAAGTAAGAATAGAGGTCTTGCTTGGAATGAAGGATGACCCTTCGGGAGCGGGTTATAATGTAAACCAGAGTAAGATTGCTATCGGTTCGGGAGGAATTCTAGGAAAGGGATTTTTAAATGGAACACAGACAAAATTAAAATATGTGCCAGAACAGGATACAGACTTTATATTCTGTACGGTGGGAGAGGAGCAAGGCTTTATTGGCTCGTCTGCCGTACTGATTTTGTATCTGATATTGATTTTGCGTTTGATAGTTCTGGCTGAACGGCAACCTACACGTTTTGCAAGGGTTTACGGATACAGTGTGATGAGTATTTTCTTTTTCCATCTGTTTATAAATGTTGGTATGGTACTGGGGCTTACTCCTGTCATAGGTATTCCTTTGCCGTTCTTCAGCTATGGCGGTTCTTCTCTTTGGGGATTTACTATCCTGTTGTTTGTGTTTTTGCGTATAGACGCTTCAAGATATGGTAATACAAAAGTGTAATTCCGCTATTGATATATCTTGATACCTATATCTGTTATGTTTTCAATGCTGGCATCTTTCATTATGTGCCATATCTTTATTATTGAATCCTGACCTTGTTTATGGTAAATGTCAGGTCCTTGGGTTTCATATTGGTAGTATTCGCTTGCGGTTCCGTTGCTGTTCCAGTTTCCACGTTTGTTGGCTAGTTCCAGGTGTACGGTATCGGTTTTGCTGTTTTCATTGTTTCCTATTGAAATCCACAGGTCTTTGTATTTGTAGGTAACGGTATGTCTGACTCCTATTTTAGTTTTATACACACCGGTTTCCATACTGTCAGGCATAACGAAAAAAAATGTATCTGCCTTCATCCATTTGTTTTCGATGGGAATATAATGGTGATAAACAGTTCCGGTTGTGCATGAGATGATTATGCAGCACATTGTCATCGCGATTGCATAATATATTTTCTTATTCATCTTTTCTATCAGACTATGATAATTGGGGACTTCTTTATGTAAATATAAAACACACAGGCTGTATCAGCCTGCGTGTCAATATCATTGCTTTAATATTATTGAGGCAAATTCTTTTCGTTTACCTTAACTTCCGGTTGGCGTGGTGCATTTGTTTTTGGGGCTTGTTCGCCAGGGTTGTTAGGGTTCTGCTGACGTTTGTTAGGGTTGTTTCCCTTGTGTCTGTTTTTCTGGTTTTTACCCTTATTTTCTATTTGTTTTGGCTGTTCTGCCGCTTCCTTGGGTTTGGGCTGTTCCTGCTGCGGCTTCTGCTGCTGTGGTTTTACAGCTTTATTATTATCTTGTTTTATTGTATTAGGCTGTTCTGTTGTTGCCTGTTGTGGTGTCTGGTTGTTCTTGTTTTTCTTCTTTTTGTTTTTTGACGTTTTGTTCTTGTCAAATCTTGTAAGGCTCTCTTGTTCCAGAAGATCTTTTGTCTTGCGGTCTTCTTTGGCTACCTCACTGCTGTCAAGCTTTTCAGGTTTTTCTCCTCTTTTATTCATATTTATAACCTCGAAAGCTCTTCGTGCACTTATGGTGCATTCGTTTGCAAGGAAACTCTTGTCTGTACTGTATGTAATGTTTCCTGACAAAATATCGGCTTTGAAATAATAATATGTCGAGTCGGAGGTCTCGAGCTCGATTTCCTTGCTTGGCAGTCGTTTCTGACATTCCACATAAGCGTCAACTTCGTAGTTAAGGCAACATTTGAGTTTGGCACACTGTCCGGCAAGCTTTTGCGGGTTTAATGAAATGTCCTGATAGCGTGCGGCACTTGTTGATACTGAGATAAAGCTTGTCATCCATGTGGCGCAACATAATTCTCTTCCGCAAGGACCTATACCGCCTATTCTTCCGGCCTCCTGACGTGCACCGATCTGTTTCATTTCTATACGCACCTTGAAAGCTTCGGCCAGCACTTTAATAAGCTGTCTGAAATCGACTCTTTCGTCGGCTATATAATAAAAAATAGCTTTGTTTCCATCGCCCTGATATTCCACATCGCCTATTTTCATTTTCAAACCAAGATCTTCTGCTATCTTTCTTGAGCGTATCATTGTCTGGTGTTCACGGGATTTTGCCTCCTCGTATTTTTCCATGTCCACCGGTTTTGCCTTGCGATATACTCTTTTTATTTCAGCGTCAGGACGTATATTCGCTTTTTTCATCTGTAGCGGAACCAGGCGGCCTGTTAATGTTACGGTACCTATATCATGTCCAGGACTTGCTTCTACAGCTACGATGTCGCCTTTTGCAAGTGGCAGTTTGTTGCTGTTCTTGTAATATCCTTTGCGCGTATTTTTAAACTGAACCTCCACCATGTCCTGTTCATCGGAATTGCCGGGGATGTCAGCCATCCAGTCGTATGTATTCAGCTTGTTGTCCTGACGTCCGCATCCGCTACACGCCAGACAGCCGCTACCGTTTTTAAGTTTATATTCGTTATTCATGATTATTATTATATTTAGTTCGGAGCATATTTATATGTCCGTAATTCGTTATCTGTTTTTTATCAATACTATCATTCTTACAGCCAGATCGAAGAACACCATTTTGGGATTTACGTTTTGTTCTATATGGACTATTGCTTCTTCTATCAGTTCTTCTATACCATTTACGTTTCTTTCGTTAATGAAAGGTGCGAACCTTACTGCGAATGCGGCTTCTTCATGGTTCATATAGTTCAAGTCAGGTTTCTTGAAATTTGCCATGAAGTTTTCTCTGTTCATCCTGGCTGCATATCTCAGGAATATTTTATGTCTTTCCCTTCCTCGCGAGGCCATTTGCTCGCTCCAGTCTTTTAGTGATCTTATGTCTCTTCTCCACGCTTGTCTCATCAGTGTGGTAAAACTGTCGAAACAAGCCTTTTCCTCGTCACTGAGACTTATGTTCTGCATGGCTTGGAGTACACTTCCTTCTGATAGTCTTGCAATATCGTTCGCATCGGCCTCGGTAAGTCCTAATTTAGAAATCAGATATTGTGCCAATATATCCTGTGCGATAGGAACAAGATTTATTCTTTGTGTTCTTCCGGCCAGTGTAGGCAATACATTTTCCGGTTCCTCGCTCACCATTATGAAAAGTGTTTTCTCTGGTGGCTCTTCTACCAATTTCAGCAGTTTGTTCGCACATTCCGCATTCATCTTTTCAGGTAGCCATATAATTGCTACCTTATATCCTCCCATTGCGGATTTTAATGACAGCTTTCTTTGGATTTCGTTGCTCTCAGAAGTGTAAATGAGAGGCTGTTTGTTTGGATCTCCCATATCTGAACACCAGTCTGCAAGTGTGAAATATGGCGAACGTTTTAATCTTTGTCGCCATTCCGAAATCCAGTCATCGGATACGATGGACGATCCTTCTTTTTTTCTGATAACCGGGAATACATAATGTATGTCAGGATGTTCCAGCTTTTCGGCCATTCTGCATGACATACATTCTCCGCAAGAATTATCCGATGTCGGGTTCGTACAGCATACATATTTGGCTAGTGCCATGGCGAAAGCCAGTTTCCCGCATCCCAATGGTCCGCACACCATAATGGCGTGTGGCAGTCGTCCCGCATGTATTGTCTGTGTTACCATGCGGACAGCTTCCTCTTGACCTATCACTGCGTCAAAACCTTCCGTTTTTTTAGTATATATGCTGTTCATTTTTAGTTTATCAGTATATTTCTTTTGCTATTTTTGCTATTGAATCAACAGCGCCTACCGAGTAGAAATGTATGCTAGGCACTCCGTGTTCCATGAGTTCCTTACATTGTTTTATTGTCCATTCGCATCCCAGTGCTGCTACGTCCTGATCCGATTTACATTTTCTGACTTCTGCAGCAAGTTCTTCAGGCAAGTCTATTTTGAATGTTCTCGGGAGTACGTTTAATTGTGTAAGTTTCTTCAGAGGTTTTATTCCCGGAATTATCGGAACATTTATTCCTGCATTTCTTGCTTTTTCTACAAAGTCGAAATACTTGTTGTTGTCAAAGAACATCTGTGTCACGGCATATTGTGCCCCAGCTTCAACTTTCTTTTGTAGCCAGTACAGGTCTCTTTCCGCATTAGGAGATTCCTCATGCTTTTCAGGATAGCATGCCACACCATAACAGAACTGTGGTGGAAGTTTGTCCATTTCTGTTCCGTCGAAGAATATTCCCTGATTGTATTTGTTAATTTGCAGTTGCAGGTCTATGGCATGAGCGTGTCCGCCGTTTTCCGGTGTAAAGCTCTTTTGATGAGGTGCTTTGTCGCCTCTCAGGACAAGGAGGTCTGTTATACCCAGGAATTGAAGGTCGATAAGTGTATATTCTGTTTCCTCAGGAGTATATCCGCTGCATAACATATGCGGAACCACAGTCACTCCGTATTTTGCCTTTATGGCAGCAGCCACTGCAACCGTACCCGGACGTCTTCTTGTCAGTTTCCTGCAGAACATCCCGTTAGGTTCAGGCATATACACATATTCGCTGCGATGTGTAGTAATGTTGATATACTTGGGGTTATATGGCAACAAAGTCTCTATGTCAGACAGCAGTCTGTCGATGCCCGTACCTTTGAGTGGTGGAAGAATTTCGAACGAGAAAGCTGTACTTTTTTCAGCATTAATCAGGTCTATTACGCTCATTTTTTTCTTATATTTGTATGTATTGTTTACAATGGAGACAAATTTATGAAAAAAAACGGACATAACCTTAATCAATGTTCTAATTTTGATAATATCCTTTCTATATAATAATGATTACCGCTTAAATTACAGGCGTTAACAGGTGGGCAAACCATCCTACAAAATTTCTCCACGCGCCTCTTTTCCTGTAATATTCTTTTGTCATGATTTCACTTTTTGTCTTGTCGTTCTTGTATATATCGTCCAGTTCCCATGTGGTTTGCAGGTCGAAAATGAAAGCGTTTATTTCGTAGTCGTATTTCAGGCTTCTGCTGTTCAGGTTAGTACTTCCAACAGTGCAGAACCTGTCATCAACAGTCATTACTTTAGTATGGTGAAATCCGCCCTTATAAAGGTATATATGTGCTCCTGCCTTTCTGAATTTGTTGGCATAATAGAAACCCCCGTCAGGCGTAAATGAGATATCACATTTTTCTGAGAGCATTATTTCCACTCTTATCCCTCTTTTTAATGCTCTGTATATTGCTTTCCTTACACTTCTAGTCGGTGTAAAATATGGTGTGACAATACGGATGTGGTGTTCTGCTGCATCCATTGCTTCGATATAAGCCCTTCTTACTGCGTCGGGCGATTTGTGTGGAACTCTTTGTACTATAGCGACTTGTTTTCCCAGCTGTTCGGGTGTGTATGTGCTGTCTTCTCCATATGGAAAGTATGTATCTCCACCTATATTCTGTTTGGTCTCCTTGTTCCATACATATAGAAAAGCCTTTTGCAGTCCGCTTACAGCAGGACCTTCCAAGCACAAGTGCATATCCCTCCATGCTCCTATTCCCGGAAGTCCGTTTATGTAATAGTCGGCGATGTTCATTCCGCCGGTATAACCTGTCTTGCCGTCTATTATTACTATTTTCTGATGATCTCTACTGAATGCATGGTTGATGTAAGGAAATTTCATCGGGTCAAATCTTATGATTTCTATACCTCTGTCATTCAACATCTTAAGATGCTCCTTACGTAGTGGCCTGTTGTTTGACAGGTTGCCGAAATCGTCAAACATAGCCCTTACCTTTACTCCTTCCTGAGCTTTTTCTGCCAGGAGTGTGAATATTTCTTTTGCAATAGAGTCGCTTCGGAAATTGAAATATTCCAGGTGTATGTGTTTTTTTGCGTGTCTGATAGCTTCAAACAGACTCTCGAATTTTATTCTTCCGTTTGGTAATAATTCTATTTCGTTATTGTTGTAAATTGGGATGTTTCTCCCGTGTAGATATCTTGCAAAAATAGAATCGGATGGAATATATTCGTCATGTTCTTCTTCATTCTCGCAAGATTGACAATAAGCATTATTGTTGGATATACAACAGATAATAATTAAAATGAGAATATTAAAATATCTGGATGCCATATTAAATCAATCTAAAAAATGCACAAAAGTAAGTATTATGTATTATATAACAAAACAGTAAAGTCTGTTCACTTGTTTTTTGACTAAAAAATATTACATATGAGCATATTTTTTCTTGTTGGTATTATTCAATATTATCCTTTTTTGTCCCACATAAAAAACGTGCGCACATTTTACCTGAAACGTGCGCACGTTTAGGATTGAATGGGCGCACGCTTAAAGTGGAATGTGCGCACGCTTTGAAAGTTACATTTTGAGGATATAGAGACCTTGTTTTATATGTCTGTATTTATAGTCCTCTTTTTTGCTATGAAGTTTGTCGTTTTTGTATTTCCAATAGGGTGATATCAATATTTTCATTTGTTGCAAAGTTTAGAAACCTTGCCAACTATGAATTTGAACCTGAAAAATTCCAATATTAATATATATATCTGGAAAAATCGAACGAATGAGGGAAAATAATGATGGCGGCACTGGTGTTCAATGACTTATGAGGACTTATGATGAAAGCCTCGCCGAAGCAAAAGTGCAGGGAAATGAAAGGTAATGAGGGCGGACGGTTTTCAAATCATTACCCGATAAAGAGGTAAGTTTATAGGTCGTTGGAGTTTATTTCTACTCTCTGCCACATTCTGCATAACAATGTACAACTCGCTGATAACTAATTTTGTAACCAAAAAAGATTGGATTATGCGAAGTACATTTAAGGTGCTGTTCTATGTGAATGGCAGTAAGGAGAAAAACGGTATTGTACCCATTATGGGACGAGTGACAATCAATGGCTCGGTGGCTCAGTTTAGTTGCAAGCAGAGCATCTCAAAAACGATGTGGGATGCCAAAGGTAATCGGGCAAAGGGCAAAAGCAAAGAGGCTCGGGACATCAATTTGGCTTTGGATAACATCAAGGCTCAAATCATCAAGCACTATCAACGCTTGTCGGACAGAGAGGCATTTGTAACAGCCGAAATGGTACGCAATGCCTATCAAGGCATAGGAACGGAGTATGAAACATTGCTCGGAGCATTTGATAAAGACAACGAGAGCTTCAAAAAACGTATAGGCATAGACCGTGTAGCGAGTTCTTACAAGGTGCGTGTAAGGTCAAGAAACCATTTGGCAGCGTTCATCAAGAAGTGCTACAAGCGTAGTGATATTGCTATGCTTGAACTTACTCCCGACTTTATCAAGGAGTACGAAATCTATCTCTCTACCGATGCAGGGCTGCACAATGGCAGTGTGTGGTCGCATTGTATGTGGTTGAAGACAATCGTATCAAAGGCTCACTATAACGGACTGACACCGAGAAATCCATTTGCTCAGTATCGGGTTAATCAGAACATCAAGGAGAGGCAATACCTTACCGAAGATGAAATCAAGGCTGTGATGACACACGAGTTTGCGGATAAGAGGTTGGCTTATATCCGAGACCTCTTCGTGTTCGCAAGTTTTACCGCCTTATCATTTGTGGATATTAAGGAACTGACCACTGATGATATTGTAGAGGTAAATGGTGAGAAATGGATATTATCGAAGCGACACTAAACAAAGGTCAATTTCCAAGTGAAGTTGTTGGATATTCCATTGCAGATAATCAGGCGATATGAGAGATTCCAAGAGGACAAACTTGTATTTCCCAATCTCAACTATTGGAACATCTGTAAACCACTGAAAAAGATGATAAAAGAGTGCGGTATTACGAAGGATATTTCCTTCCATTGCACTCGCCATGGGTTCGCGACATTGGCTCTCAGCAAGGGTGTTCCCATTGAGAGTGTAAGCCGAGTATTGGGGCATACAAACATTACCACGACACAGAAGTATGCCAAGATTACCACCGAGAAAATAGACAAGGATTTGACGATGTTCGGCAATAGGCTTAATCAATCTTTTGGTGAAATCTCAATAGCAATGTAACTATGGAACGAGCAATTATAACAATCAGTGAAAGCGGTAGAGTGAATATCCCAAGCTGTAATGTTTGGATGTCAGAAATGGAGTTGGTGGAGTTGTTCGGGGTGATAGCCCCGACACTCCGAACTGCTATAAAAGCGATATACAAGAGTGGAACGCTTTGCCCTGTAAGCACCCAACGATGCGATTTGGAAACACCTAAAATTTGGGCTACATACTACAATCTTGAAGTGGTCATTGCTCTTGCGTTTCGTTTGAATACCTATGAGGCAAGCAGGATAAGGCAAAAGGTATTTGAGAGTCTATGCCAGCGAAAAGAGAATGGAATCAACCTATTCATAACATATAGGTGTATGAGACAACAAATTTTATCCAAAGGGAATTGACAATAACGAAAAATGAGACCTGCTATTCTCACGAACGGCAGGTCTCAATCGTCTTATATGTAAATATCTATCAAAGGAATGATAGAATTTCTTTTATAGAACTGAATCCTCCAATATAAAGTGTTCAGTAATTACCGATTATGTTTTAATAAACTTTCGTACCGTCTATAGTGACTGAAAGTTTATCCTTAGTCATATAATTCTTATTGCCCCATACATTAGTACCAAGTTCAGCACCTTCTACAGCTGGCGATTTAGCTTCAGTTTTACTAAATCCTTTTACTGTTGTATTAATGATAGTCAATGAATATCGTTTGCCATAAGTGTTACCTGTTTCAATTGCAGCCTTGTTCTCTACACCACCATCATCATTGAAAACACAAGTGTTAGTAGTAAGATCTATACCTGTTTCTCCATTACCATCTACATAGATAGACTTACCAGAACAATTAAATTCGCAATTCTCATAAGTCGCTGACGACGTTCCATACAACCAACAATTATAAAAATCACCTGTTACATTGAACTTACAATCAGTGAATTTAGCTGTAGTTTCATAAACATAATAAGTACCAGTGATTGTACAATTCTCATAAGAGGTACTTGCTGTGTGTGCCATACCTGCAAAAGTTTCTGTACTTCTTTGGATAGTCATATTTTTGAATACGAAAGTACCATTACCTCCGCTAACATATTCATTATATGTTTGAGAACTATAATCAAAAATAGTGTTTTCACCAGCTCCAACAAATGTAAGTGTTTTACCAGCTATTGCTGTGAGTTTAGTCATATCATAAGTACCATCAACCAAGTTAATGTTGGTATATCCTTTCGCAACAACTGTGGCCAAACCCGTAGTAGAGTTGACAGTAGGCACACCATCAATATCAATAATAACCGTTGCGTTAGTTGCAGTGTTCTCAATCTGCTTAGTACCCTCGATTGTTGTATTCTCAATAGTCAATGTAGAATTGTCGGCAGTACCACGGAGAACGATTACTGCATCGTCATCAACATTTACGGACTTCAATGAGCTATTCTTAATAGTATATACCTCAGTTTCTCCTGAGCCACCCGAACTTGCACCGAAACGAACGGCATATTTTTGTACATCAACTAAGCAATTATCAACCGTCACATTGGTACTACTATTAAAGTTCATACCTCTTACAGATTTAATTGTACTATTCTCAATGAGGATACCATCAATACCTGCAACCTGAACCAATGAGTGAGCATTTGCAGTAGCAGTACAACCTGTAATAGTCAAATTCTTATCACCACCTGTGTAAGACTTGATACCGACAGCATTATCAACATCAAAAGTACAGTTCTCAACGGTTACATTGCAAGTGTAACGAGTGTTATTATCACCGCTCTTGCCCAAATTAATACAAGCATCAGCAGAGATAGTTTGAGCATCGAAGACTACATCTTTAATAGTCAAACCTGCAGTTGTATAAGTTGCACTTTTACCATCTACGGTAATCACACCCTTAAAGCTATATCCTTGACCGAGAATAGAAACTTTTACATTTGGTTTCTGAGTTGCGGTAACATCACCTGTAATATCATTTGTAAAGTAGATAACAGCACCATCAGTAGCGTTATTCAAAGCAGTCTGCAATTCAGTTGCATTAGTAACATTAAATACAGCTGTGCTATTATCATCCTTGTCAGGATACATCAGGTTATAGTTGTCATCAAATCTCTGGTCGATTTCGATATTGAACTGAATATCACCTGTCAAGATTTTACCAAGAATATTAGTTCTCCAGTTACGCTGTACAGGAACTGCGTGCAAACCTTCATCGAAAACGATGTCTTCACCATTTTCAGGGCTGAAAGTAAACTGCAAACCGTCTGCCTCCAAAGTGGTTCTTTCTGCGTCATTATCAGTCAAGATATAGCTCATAGAAAGATATTTGTACTTTTCATCATCCTGAATAGTACCATCACGGTTAACATCAACTTCCAATGTTTCTGCAGTAGCAAACTTTGCAGGGATGGTCGCAAAATCATAAGTTACTTCTTCTTTTCCACTAACTGTACCATCAAGTAAGTTGATAGATGTTGCTGCATTCTTGATAACAACCTTTGACTCGGTAATTTCTATACCTGATTCTACTGCTGCTTCCCAATCAGCTTCTGTTACACCCACATTGATTTGAGCAAAAGGACGCTTCAATACAACATCAATTTCTGTATTGCCTGTTACCTTGAAAGTTTCAGCCTTAAAGAATGCGTCACGAGTCTCATCGTTATTGTCGCCATCATAATCTACGGCTACTTTTAGTCCGTCAGTTTCTGCAGTAACTGTGTAAGCAGTGCAATTTGCATCCTGTGCCCAAAATACGGCTGTGTACTCCTGTCCCTTTGCCAATGTCACTTCTACTGCATCTTGCTTACTTCCATTTGGGAAGGCATCTGACTTTGTCAACAAACCATTGGTTGAACCATTGATAGTAGTAATCAACTGCTTGTTTGCATCAAAGATAGCATAGTACAATAAATTTGCACTCTTACCATCACTGATAGCACGGGTAGCGATACCCCCTTCGGCTGCAAGTGAGAACGTCACCTGAGCCTCATCTCCTGACTGAACCACATCCAGTTCGTCATTCGAACACGATGTTGCGAACAGCATACCAGCTGCTGCGAACATACCTAATAATAATTTCTTGTTCATTTCTGAAAATTTTAATTGTTATACAAAATAGTTTTACTTTAATTTCTTGTTTTTAATGTTTTCCGCATTCACTCGGATTGCCGAAACCATTGTCGAGGGCTGTTCCACTTATGCAGAACGGGGATTCATCATCAATCTGTCGTATCCTGCGAGTTGCAGGATGAAAGGTCTTGGAGCTGCTCCATCCCTTTGTGGCTGTTAGTTGGCTTTCTGTCTTTTGCTTGGCTTTTTAACTCGTTATTAGGGTTATACATATTTTGAAATTCTCTTATTCCACTGTAAATCCTCCTGCTATGTTGCTTCGTTGGTTGGCTTCAATCTCAACCTGTGGGAACTTCACTGTCTTTGATGTTTGTTCATCATCGGTCAATGTCAATTCCGCTACAATCTGCATCGCTGTTGTCGGAGCAAACAGATAGCCCATAGCGAGATAATTATATGCTGTACCATCAGCCGAGAATGTTTCGGTGGTGGTGTTGCTGAAATTCCAAGTGAAATCAACTGTTCCGCTTACAGTATTGGTAAATGGGTGGAAGGTGTCGGGAGCGGACTTTGCCGTAAATGATGCCTGCATCACTTTTCCCGTAGTTCCCACATTGATTTGAGCCAACGGGCGGACAAGTTCAATGGAGTAACTGCTGCTTCCTGTTATGATAATATCTTCTTCTGTCGCAAAGAATGCATCCGATGCTTCTGCCTCGGAGAATGTTATCGGATTTGGCAGAGTGTTCATCTTGATAGCGGTCAGATCATCTGTGTCGTAGATGTTCCGATTTCTGTCATACGCCCAAAAGACAAAGCTGTATGTCTGATTCTGAGCCAATGAGAGGCTTACATCTATTGAAGTACCACTTATAGGAAAAAACTTGCGGTCTATTTCATAATAACTCCAACTTCCTCCGCTGTTGGTATGTTCATCGGAAACACCCTTTTTGAAAATACCCACCAAAAGGGTATTCACCTGTTCAGCTTTGCCGAAAGAGCGTGTACGGGTATCGGTCGGTAGTGTTGCGGTGAAACTCACTTCCACGTCACCCATTTCCTGTAAGTCATCCGAACAGGATTGTATGCCAGCCATCATCAAGGCAAGCATCGCCAATATCTGTATGTTATGTAGTAGATTCTTCATTATGTCTATCTGTTAGGGGAAAATCAGGTTATGGTCTCCGTCAAAGTCGGGATTGATGGTAACACCTCCCGAAGCCTCCGACATCAGGAAACTACCTGTCATTATGGTATGATGGCTACGCTTCAACGGAACTTCTATCGGCTCGGTCAAGGAGAGTTGTGTTCCCTCGTTGTCGTAAATACCAATCTGCACCGTTACTGCCGATTTCTTGCCGTTCACAAACACATAATCAAATCCCATTGAGGCTTCCGAGTCGGAAAGTTTTTTCAAGGTGGACTCGAACATCACTCCTGTAGATGAATCCACTGGCTTATCGGTGTACATGCTGTATGCGTGCGGCATAAATCCCACATAGTAGAATACCACCTTGTAATCCTCGATATTTACGGCTCTTGTCGGGGTCTCATCTGCCGATGCCGACTTGTTGCCGTTAGCTTTAGAGGCAATGCGGGTGGATTCCTTGTCGATAAACTCCACCACATCGTTCGTCACGAACTCGAACTTGGCAAGGGGGCGTTGCATCGCCACATTGAGCGTGTCGGGCAAACGTTCCATGACATCCGCGATGAGTGAAATATTGTTCGTGCCTCTGAAAGCGTCACGATGGTTGGTATTACCTTTGTGGTCGCCCTGCAACATAATCTCTGCGAAGTTGTCGGCATTGTAGAAATGGTTGTCACCGCTTGTCTTCACCAAATCAGACCACACCATTACATTGTAGTTGCCCGGCAGTACATCAAGCGTCACTTCGTGGTCGTAACCTTCGGCAATATCCTTTGTGAATACGAACTCCTGTACATAGTCCTGCATCGTGCGTTGTTTATCAGATACGGGATAGGTGCGGACGATGTAGCGTATCTTACCGTAGTCCTGATGGTTGTCGTATGTGTCACCCAAGCCTTGCTCGATGACCGATGTGCCATCGTAGATATGCTCCCATTCGGTCATATCCGTTTCATAATTGAGGCGAAGATGCATTTTCACAAACTCCAGTGTTTCTGGCCATTCGTGGACATCACAGGCTGAGAACAGCAACAGAGGCATACATATAATAAGGTATAGAATCTTTCTCATCGCTTGCCTCCTTTCTTCTTTAGGTCAAACGAATATGAGAACGATACCGCAGCTTGGTCTATACCCCAATAGGTCTTCTTGATGCTCTCAATCATCAATCCGTCCTTTGTAATAGGTGTATTGTAGAACTTGTCATAATGACGGGAATAGACACCTGCACCGAGTGAGAACTCCATCCACCAGCGGTTGTTCTTGCTGATAGGCAAGCGATAACCGACACTTACACCACCACCGATGGACGGTGTTTCACGGTTGTGGTCTTGATAGCGGTAGTCACCGTCAAAGGCGAAGTTGTAATAAGCCAGCCCGAAATGTGCTCCTGCAAAGAAACCATCGTTGTTTTCCGACAGCCAATAGCGGAACTCGGGCTGTACGCTGAATGTTCTGAACTTGATGGTGGTCTTGAAATAGTCCCAAGCCGAATAATAAACGGGCAATGTGAACGACCAGTGCTTTGTCAAATCTATTTCCGCTGCAACATTGGCAATGCCCATTCCCAAGCCGATGGCGTTGGTTTTAAGATGCAGTCTGCGAGTCCATTCCTCCACCTCGGGAACAACTGGGGCTCCAATTGCAGTAGTGTCGGGCACAATTTCAACAACTTCAACGATTGGCTCTAACTTAATGGTATCAGGTACAATCACAGGCTCCTGAACGGGAGGAAGTTCCTGCTTGTATGTTACGAATACGGCACTGGCATTTCGCATACGCTCGAAGAAGAGCTTGTGCATCTGTTGCCATACCTTGCCGTTATCCAACTGCTTCAGTTTTACGATACAGTTGTCAATATGGGTATTCGGATGATGATAATCCACCAATAAGGATTCCTCCTCCAATATGGCGATTACTTCATCCTTATATATCAATTCCGAATCCTCAATCTGTGATTTCAGATAATCCCACGGGATGTAGCTGTCATTACGGGTAATGAGGCTGTCGGGAATATCCACCTCCTTGCGGATGAACTTTTCAAGTGCCGAGAGGCGACCTCGTGCCAGCTTGCGGTTGAGTTGGTCACTGCCTTCGGGGGATGCCGCTCCACAGAAGGATATTTCCACGATGTTGATTGTACTGTCCTGACGGATATTCCGTAGGAACTCGATGATTTCCTGCATACGGGCGGCATTGTCCGAGTATGCGGAATCTATGACAGTACTGTTCACACGGAAATCGACACAGATTTCCGTGCGGCTCTCTTGCGAATGTGCAACACCCACACCAAACAGCAAGAGAATCAGTGTTATACAATATTTCTTAATGTGCATAATTGTTATTTTGAGGTCACTTCTCTTTGGAAG
>NZ_JAOQJJ010000024.1:0-503 GCF_025567135.1 Bacteroides cellulolyticus | reverse complement strand
AGCCGATTAATTATTTCTTACGTCTTTTGTTTTGATTTACAGTATATTACGTTAAAAGTGATATTTTTTTTGAAAAAAAGTCGTTTAAACTATTGCAGGAATGAAAAAAGTCTGTACCTTTGCATCCGCTTTCGAGAGGGAGAGCGGTTAAGTTGACATGCTGAAGCTGAGTAAGGAGAGCTGAAAATCCTTTTGAGTATCTTACCTTGTAGTAGCAAGGGAGCGAGAAAGAAAGTCTGGTTTTCAAACCGAAAAAAAACTTTTTCAAAAAAAACTTTCGAAAAAGTTTGGTGGTTAAAAATAAATCCCTTACCTTTGCAAACGCTTTCGCTTCCAAAACGAAAGAAAGTTCTTTGAAAGATTTTAAATAAACAAACAGAATGTAGTACAAGCGTCACATTATATAATATGTGATGAAAAGTAAGAATAAACCGTCAATTAGAGATAAAACGGTATCCTGAACAGAGACAAAACGCATCCTGACGGATGTACAAGATATTTTA
>NZ_JAOQJJ010000023.1:0-37343 GCF_025567135.1 Bacteroides cellulolyticus | reverse complement strand
CCTACTTCCTCTTAACATCCTGATACAAAGGTATAAAACTAAAGTTAATTATTAATGAATTATCCAACTTTGTTTGGATTTTAAATGGAAAGTTATATGTAATCTTTTTACACGAGTAATGATCTGTATGATTTGAATAGCTATGTACGTGCTTTAAGCAATTATAGCAATCTTCACATTCGTCTTTTCTACAATTCCCCATAGCACAATCAGAGCAGGGAGGAATTGCTGTATATTGTTGATAACAATAATTTATAAGGTCTGTAAATTCTTGCATGTTTATATATCATTTATCTCCAAATACAAATCTACTATTTTTTTAGTATGTAGACTATTGGTGAATAATATAAATCTTTTAATCTGTCATACTTATATAAATTTCTATATGTTTTCTAGTTATTTTAATCTCCGTGTAATCCGCCTTTAACTGACGGATTACACGGTTCTGGATAATCTGATAATAGACACTACCTTCCTTTTCTTCTATGGTGGAAGGTCTGAATTTTACTTTAACACTGGCCATATCAATCGGATTCAGATTTTACCTGTAATTTAAGTTTCTCCTGCATCAGGCTGTCGGAAACAGCTTTCAGTTCGTTCTCGTACCCATCGGCCTGTTCTCTGATCCATTCGATGGACTTCTCGTCACGATGGATGTCAAAAACCTTGTTCAACCAGAGAATATCTCCCGGAGTACATCCGCTCCAGGAGCGGATGGCGCGGAACTTCAGGGCGTCGTCTGCATATTGCCGGTTGGACTGCCAAAGTCTGATATTTCCCCATAAGGACAGGATGCATACCACACCCATTCCGACCAAAAGAGAAAATACTTTGCTTGACCTGATGTCAAAACTATGCCGGTGAATATGCCTTACGCATGTCGGGATCACTTCTTCTGCCTGTCCATCAGTAGGTGTTTCGGTCTTCTATTCCAGCTTCCCGTTTATCATCTCAATTTTGTTCTTGATTCTTCAAACAAAACATATACATTGTCTTTTTCCATACTTTACCATCTTATTTTACGTTGTTTTTTCTTTTTCTTCTTTCTCAAATAATCGTCCGGATAGCCTTCAGGTTGTTCCGGTTGCGGGTTAGGTGTGAACAGGCCTAAAGAACCGCTGTATAATTCATTGCCATGCGATTCCTGTTGATATGCCGGTTCACTCGGAACAGCTACCTGTCTTTGGGTTTCCAAATGTGGAGGTGTCTTTAATGCGGCATCTATCTTGGAATAGCTGAACTGTCTGTCAATCTTGGAACCGCTGAAGGAATAGCCGTTCATGATGAACACGACACCCTGTACTTCATCGGATTTTCCCTTGTATTTGAACCGTACATCCACTCCCTTTTCGCTTAATCCGGCAATCAGTTCCTTCCAGTTTCCTGCTTTTCTGACTTCCGTTTTAAGCAGACTGTAAAGTTCATATTTTGTCTTGTCCGGTTCCCTTAAGCGTTCAATCGTGACATGATCCTTGCCTTTGGCCATGTGAAGACCATATTTCAAGGTCAGTTCCTTACAGATGCGTGCACTCCGTAACCGCTCGTTTTTGTCGGATATGGTCCTGCCGTCATTATCTATCCGGTTGTAGGCAATATGTATATGGGGATGCTCCTTGTCGAAATGTCTGGCTATAAAGAACTGTGTGTTCCTTATGCCCATCCGTTCCATGTATTCCAAAGCTATTTCTGCCATAATTCGGCTGGTCAGCCTGCTTTCATCCTCTCTGGAAAATCCCAGTGCAATGTGTCCGACCGGTCTGGATACTTTCGGATTCATGCCGGCCTGTGCTTCGAAAGCCTTTGTTATTGTAGCAACATCCTCAATGAACAAACCGGCATGTGCGATAATCCTGGCATCCTTTTTACTGTCAATGATATAGCGGGTAACCTCACGGAATCCGCTTCCCTTTACAATCTTCGCAATCATAGCAGGATATGGTTCAGCAGTTCTTCGATTCTTGCCACTTGTACACGGCATTCCAGCTTTGCCGTATCGAATCCTCCGGCATTTGCCTTATGAGCCAGCTGGTTCAGATTATTCGCCATACAGCATAACTTACGGATATAGTCGGAATGTTCTGCTGTAAGTCTTTGCCGGACATATCCTTTACGGAAACATTCCCTCAGGTATTCGCTTGCCGATATGCCTGCGCTTCTTGCCCTGCTTTTCAGTGTATAGTAATCCGGTGTCGCCAGTTTCACGGTAACACGATATTTCAGTTTGTCGGTCGTACTCTTGGGAGGACGGCCGCCCTTGTTGTTTCTTTCTGTATTCTGTTTCTTTTCCATCTGTTGACTATTTTATAAAATGAATGTACTGATTAGACCAGCGGGATGAACCTCTCACTGCTTCCTGTAGTGGGAGCAAGCGGTTTCGGTCTGCCCGAAATACAAACTTGCTCCACTAAAAACCAGAGTCCCGCTATTTTGAGCAGCTCTAAATATGCCCTCTATAAATTCGGGAGAAATAATACCGTTCCGGTATCATCTTATGGAGGGGACAGGCCTGTTTTTCCGTTTCTGTTCATCATGTATTTTCTTATTTTGTTTGCCATATCCCGATATATCTCGGAATGAATTCTCTGGCAAAAAAAGAATATAAGTTACCAATAGTCAAACAGTTGGTCGGGATGTGGCAACAATGTAGCCTGTTGCACTTTGCATATAGGGCAATCGGTGTGGAATGCGGTATTTTTCCTGTTTGATGAAACAATGAACTAGGGAGTCAAACTGTTAGTGATTTATTGACTTGAATATTTACTGACTTAATGTCGTACTGTAGTAAATATTCATGTCTGTGAATCATTGAAGGAACACTTCTTTGCTTCCTTATCTAATCAATGGCTTGGAAAAGTGATTAAATAAGGTTACATGGAAATAAACCATTCCTTATCCATTGCTATGGATATTTATTGAATCAGATTCATAGATCTTTTATTCTGTAAATCGTTATTGGATGGAGTCCCTGAATATAGGGATATTTGCAGAAAATGATATGAATATGGCCTCATAACTAGGATAATCAGCGCCACATGCTGCCGGTTAAGCGGAAACCATTGCCTTTCAGAATATATGGCTTTTCTTTGTCGCAAACAACGAAAAAGAATAAACATCAATCAACAAAAAAAGGAAACGATATGGAATTTGTAGGAATAGAAAAACAACTGTTTGAGGAATTGGTGCGTAAGTTTGAATACTTTGAGCATCGTGTCATGGAAATTTGCAACCGGGAGAACGACAGGACGCTGCACAAGTGGATGGACAATCAGGACGTATGCCGGTATCTGAACATTTCGCCCCGCACCTTGCAGACACTCCGTGATAACGGCACACTGCCTTTTTCTCAAATCAATCACAAGATATTCTACAAGCCGGAAGATGTACAGGGTATCGTCAAGAAAGTTGAGGACAGAAGAAAAGAGGCTATTTACAGAGGACGTAACATATAACAGTTAAACAATAACCACTAAATCCATAATAACATGAGTGAACTGAGAACAGACAGCAGAGAATGGGTACACCGTATCATGGGAAGTCTTGACCGTATGCTGGTCGGGATTGAGAATCTGGCGGTCGGAAACCGTCCCGTACTGGGCGGTGAACGCTATCTGACCGACAAGGAAGTGTCGGCACAATTGAAACTGAGCAGACGCACGCTTCAGGATTATCGTAATGAAGGGAGAATATCCTATTATCAGTTGGGAGGTAAAATCCTTTATCGGGAGAGTGATATTGAGAAAATGCTTCAGGAAAATTATCGGGAAGCATATATGAGTGGTAAATAAAAGATAAGCATAAAGGCTGTGTGCCGGTTTTGATGAACCGATGTCACACAGCCTTTATGCTTGTATGATGAACAATTATAAATCTTCGGGCATGGGGATGACAAGGATAGACTCACTGCACCGGATTCCGTAGAATACGTCACGAACCCGCTCCTGCTGGGGTATCAGAATACCCTTTTCTACCAAATCCTTTATATCACGTGCTGCTGTATCCGGTGATACCTTTACACGTTTTGCCCAATTCTTAGCCGTCAGTTTACCGGGATAACCGTCCAAATATAAATTCAAGACTTCACGTTGTCGTTCGGACAGGACTGTTTCGGCATGGGTTTGCCAGAATATGGCCTTGTTAAGAACCTTCGACAATGTTTCGTCGGATTGCTCGACAGAATGGAGCAGACAGTCAAGATACCAGATGATCCATTCAGTAATCTCGCAATCTCCCTTCTGTGTTTCCTCCAATATATCGTAATACTGTTTTTTATCCTTGTTTATCTGATGGGAGATACTGAAGAAACGCATTTTTGAGTTTTCGGCCTGTGAAAGTGCCATATCAGCAATGGCTCGTCCGATTCGTCCGTTTCCGTCATCGAAAGGATGGATGCAGACAAACCACAAATGGGCTATCGCCGATTTTACATAGCCGTTATGTGAATCTGAATTGAACCAGTCCAAAAACCGATTCATTTCTTCGTCTATTCTTTCAGGAGCAGGAGCTACATAATGTACCTTTTCCCGGCCGAACATTCCAGAAATAACTTTCATATCTCCACTGCGGTATCGGGCTACATCTATTTTCGTCGGACCGCTCCATCCGGTAGGAAACAGGCAGTTGTGCCAGCCGAATAGTCTTTCATGGGTAAGCGGACTGTTGAAATTGACGGTTGCATCAAGTGCCATTTCCACTACTCCGTCTATATATCGTGAGGATTCGGTCGGATTCGGTAGTTGTACTCCGAGTTTGCGGGCTACAGATGAACGTACCTGTTCATTGTTCAATTCCACTCCTTCAATTTCTGATGATGCAATGATGTCATGAGAGATGGATTCAACTACGGCAGACATCCTGTCGTTAAAACCGATTACACTAAGGCGTCCCATCAGATAACCGACAGCTTTGTTTACCTTGTTCAGTTTCTCACCGACAAGTTCCTTGTTCCACGAAAAAGAAGGCCATTCTTTATGTTCATGTATATACATAGGTATCACTGTTTTCTGCAAATATACAGTTTTGCGGATAATTAACCGCAAAATTTGCGGCTTATTATCCGCATGAAACAGTGAAATCAATATTTATCAGCATTTTAGATATGATTTATGATTACCATTCATCATGCAGATAACCATTGACTTTTCAGATTGGAACAGCCTGCTTATTATATACTCACGTAATTGTTGGGCCGGATAAGTATTAATCTGAAAGGCAAGCGCAAATATCATTTCCAAGTTATAGACTACCTGATACCCCTCTTTTAACGGAATACGTTGTTCTGCGGTGAATGGTTGCAATATCCCAAGTTTATATATTCTTCTTTTCGCTGCTCGTAAGGTCGGTGCAACCACATTGAACAAGCCGACGAGTTCGGCTTCGTCCATACGAATCTTATTAGGATGGACAGCAGGAATAACAATCCTGCCGTCCTCCGTTATATGGATAATTTCTCTTTTCATAAGCTACAGACTATTTGAAAGTACATCCCTTACATTATTCATATCTTTCAGAATGGAACTGTCGAGTACCCTTGCATAGTGCTGCGTCATCTTGATATTGGAGTGACCGAGCATTTTGGCTACATTCTCAATGCTTACCCCATTGGCCAAACAGACAGATGTGGCGTACGAGTGGCGGGCGGTGTGTGTAGTCAGGTTCTTCTTTATCAGGCATAGGTCGGCAATCTCTTTCAGGTAGCTGTTCATCTTCTGATTGCAGGGAACAGGCAGCAATACTCCTTTCTTTTTGCAGGCAGGATAATCTGCATATTTCCTCAGGATTTCCAAGGGAATATCCAGCAGCGGAATGTTACACATGTTCTTTGTTTTCTGACGTGGCTTCCTGATCCACAGGTTTCCGTTGTTGTCTTTTACGATATGCTCAGGGGAAAGTTGTTGCACGTCTATGAAAGCCAGACCGGTAAAGGCAGCGAAAATAAAAACATCACGGACTACGGTGATTCGCTCCAAAGGAAACTCCTTGTGGTAGATAGTCAGCAGTTCGTCCATGGTTAGAAATTCACGGATTACTTCTTTTTCGTGGAACTTGATACCGATAAACGGGTCTTTGGCTATCCATTCATTGGCCAGTGCCAGATTGGTAATTTTCTTCAGACATTTCATATAACGGATAACGGTATTCTGCTGACATTCCTTTTCAGTCTTCAAATAAAATTCAAAGGCACGTACCAACTCACCGTTGACTTCCACCAGCGGCAGATCATCCTTTCTGTATTTCTGTCTGATAAGTTCGGCAAGATAACGCTTGCAACTTTCATAACGGCGAACGGTAATCAGGGCGTAGTCTTTACCGACCAAGGCACGGCATTGATCATTGTGCTCCTGCATGGTACCGATGAGAGTGCGTACCGCTTCCGGTTCTTTGTCCTGTCCGAAAAATATTTCCTGTAACAGACGTGCCGTTATAGGTTGGTTCTGTTCTTCCAGCTCACAAAAAATCTGATGTAATTTGATTCTCGCATTTTCGATATAGGCATTCAGATCACATGACTTGCGGCTTTTGCCTCTGGCGGATTCCTTAGCCTTACTCCAGAGAGACGGGTCAATGCTTTTGCGGATGTTGTTTTCAACTCGCGTACCATCTACAGTGATACGCATACAAACGGATGCTTCTCCGTTTTTCAGCAGCTTGGTCTTCTTCAAGAAGAAAAGCACATTGAATGAACTTCTTTTCATTTTCCTACAGTTTTTAGTTTGGACAAAAGTAGGAAACCGACCACGTTTTCTTGATACGCAAAACATTGCAAATCAGTGAGAAAGACTCTAATTCGGTGGAGATTTTTGCTCCACCTTTTATCTCCACCTTTTGCTCCACCTCAAACGGTAATATTTTGCCGTTTTTTGCGTGCCGGGGGAAAACAAAAAATCCCGATTTCGCTTGGAAATCAGGATTTTACTGTCTTTTTCTTTTCTTCAAAGTGGTGCCACCAGGAATCGAACCGGGGACACAAGGATTTTCAGTCCTTTGCTCTACCAACTGAGCTATGGCACCATTGTTTCTCGTTTGCGGTTGCAAAGGTAGGCATTTTTTTTATACTACCAAATCTTTTTGAAGAAAAATTTAATAAAAAGTGATTTTTTGACGGTAAAACAGTATTTCAAATATTATGAAGTTGTGGATTATAGTGCCGGCAGTGTATTTAAGGAAGGCTATAAATCAAATAAGGATGTACCGAATGGCACACCCTTATTCTAGTTAGAAAGAGTAGTAAAGTTTTTGTGAAAAGCTTAGTCAAGCTGTTTAGATATTGTGTTGTTTAGAATTTGAAGCTTACACCGGCAGTTACGAATCCTTTAGTTCCAAGACCTGCTTCAACGAATCCTCCTACACGGTCGTTACCTACTCTCAGAGCTATAGGGTTTACCTGGTATGCAAAGTCTGTATTTAATGTTGATTTGCCTGCTGTCGCGTTTTTAGCCAATGCTGTTTCTGAATGTCTTGACAAGTTTACACCTGCTGCAGCCGAACCGTAAAGCTCTACCAGTCTGCGCTTGAAGTAAACGAATTCAGCAGTAGGAAGAACCAGGAATCTCAAATCCTTTTCCTTTATTGATGGAGAGTTTTCTCCTGCCAATGCAAGCTTGCTTGTTGTCATTCCGAATCCGAGGTCTGCACCTAATCTGAAGCGGTTGATGCTGTAACGGTATCCAAATCCGTAAGTGAGGCTTGTTTTACTGTCGGAACGTTTTGATCCTAATACAGCATCAGCGATACCCATTCCTAAAATGTCCGAAGTTCCTTGTGTCAGTCCGTCGCTTACAGACAGGCGGATATCATGTTTTCTGTCTTCCGATACGTAATCTTTGGTTGAGTTCTGTGCGTTAACCATGTTTACACCAGCTACCATTAATAAAGACAATGCTAAAAATTTCAGTTTCATAATTTAAATAGTTTAGTAAGTTAGTATTCAATTTTTGTTTATTTCTTTGTTTCTTTCACTGACATAACGCAGGTTTATTGGAAAACCCCTATGCCCCTACGAAAAAAAATAAAAAAATGTCAGCAACACTCTTTTATAAGCATTGCTGACATCTAAATCAAATCCATCTAAACTATTATGTCTTTTTATTTCAAGGGGTTCCATCCCTGAGCTTTAAGCTCCAGTTCGTTGCCGTCTCTTGTCACGAGCGCACAGCCTAGTTCTTCTTTAGTGATGTGGCCAATCACTTTCACATCCTTTATCTGTGAAACAGCTTCGTGCATAGTCAGTGGAACAGTGAAAAGAAGTTCATAGTCTTCTCCTCCGTTCAAGGCACAAGTGCTGAGGTTCATGTTGAACTCTTCTGCCATAACGGCTGTCTGATAGTCTATAGGAATACGTTCTTCATAAACGCGACATCCGCATTTGCTCTGGCTGCATATATGCATCAGTTCAGATGAAAGTCCGTCTGAAATATCCATCATTGCAGTAGGTTTGATACCGGCTTTTGCCAGTTCCTCAATGATGTCTTTTCTTGCTTCCGGTTTAAGGAATCTTTCCAGTAGATATTCTTTTCCTGCAAAGTCTGGTTGTACATCCTTGCTACCGTTGAATACAGCCTTTTCGCGTTCCATAAGCTGGAGTCCCATATATGAAGCTCCAAGGTCGCCTGTCACGCAGATAAGGTCTGTTTCCTTTGCGCCGTTGCGATAGACCACGTCTTCTTTTCTTGCTTCACCTATACATGTAATAGAGATGGCAAGTCCTGTTACAGATGAAGTGGTGTCGCCACCCACTATGTCAACATTATGCAGCTGACATGCCAGTTTCAATCCTTCGTAGAAATCTTCCAGATCTTCAATACAGAATCTTTTTGATACTGCAAGCGATACTGTTATCTGCTTCGGTGTTCCGTTCATTGCGTATATGTCGGATAAGTTTACCATTGCCGACTTATATCCCAGATGTTTCAACGGTGTATATACCAAATCGAAATGTACACCTTCCATCAGCAGGTCTGTAGTAACGAGCACCTGACGGTCGTTATATTCCAATACGGCAGCATCATCGCCGATACCGTATTTTGTTTCGTTGTTTACTAACTTTATATTGTCGGTCAGATGTTTTATCAGTCCGAATTCTCCCAAAGTGGAAATTTCTGTTCTGTTTCCTTCGTGCATGATTATATAATTGTTTATACTCTGTTTATAAGTTCTTTCATTATGCTGGTCATTCGTGGCTGTGCGGCATCGGCTGCTTTCTGTACTTCTTCATGTGATACTTCCACTATCTTGCCTTCCACACCCAGGTCAGTGATTACCGAAACACCGAATACTCTGATTCCGCAATGGTTTGCCACAATTACTTCCGGCACAGTTGACATACCTACAGCGTCAGCTCCCAATATTCTGAACATCTTGTATTCTGCAGGAGTTTCGAAGGTCGGTCCCTGAGTACCGATGTAAACTCCTTTCTGAAGTTTTATACCTTTTTCGGCTGCAATTTCGAATGCCTTTTCAATAAGTTCGTGTGAATACGCTTCGCTCATGTCCGGGAATCTAGGGCCGTAGTCTATGTTCTTGCCTCTCAATGGATTGTCCGGGAAGAAGTTTATATGGTCTGTAATAACCATCAGGTCACCGATTTCGAAATCAGGATTAGTTCCACCTGCTGCGTTCGATACGAAAAGTGTCTTTATGCCGAGCTCTCTCATTACTCTGACAGGGAATGTCACTTCTTTCATCGAGTAACCTTCGTAGTAGTGGAAACGTCCTTGCATTGCGAGGATATCCTTACCTCCAAGTTTCCCGAAGATGAGCTTGCCGCTGTGTCCTTCCACTGTCGATATAGGGAAATTCGGTATCTCGGAATAAGGAATTTCATACTTGTCGGTAATGTCGTGTACCAAGCTGCCCAGTCCTGTGCCCAGTATAATTGCTGTCTCAGGATTTGTCTGCATCCTTGCTTTCAGGAATGCTGCTGTTTCTTGAATTTTTTCTAACATACTCGGTTATTTTTTGGTTGAACTTTATTGTTTCGTTGTTCAGAAAGCTTACTTCCACAGGCAGAGCGTAGATATATGGTTTCAGTTCTTCGCTCAGGTGCGGGTGAGTGGTAAGCCTTGCCGCATCTTTCTCTGTTGTTATTATCATTCTTCTGCCTTCGGGCATCGACATAAATCTGCTTCTGAGAGTTTCCATATCTTCCCGGCTGAAGTTATGATGGTCAGCAAATACCATTGACTCTATGTTTCCGGTGTATTGCCTAAGCTTGTCAGTTATAGCCTTTGGCGATGCAATTCCGGTGAGCAGCAGTATATGTCTGTCCGGTGATATATCCTCAGGCTTCATTTCGTCGTTATTCCCCTGACGGAATATGCGGTACAGATTTCCGTACTTCATATATGTGAAGAACACTTCCTGCTCTGCTGTAGGAAATATTTCATAACGCAGTCTGCGCATCTCTTCTGAAGTCATGTTCTCCGGACATTTGCTTACTATGATAATATCAGCCCTGCTTTTTCCGCTTTCCGGTTCCCTTAGTCGTCCGGCGGGTAGGAGAGTGTCGTGACGGATACGTCTGTTGTAGTCTATCAGCAGTATGTACATTCCTGCCTTGACATATCTGTGTTGATATGCATCGTCCAGCACTATTACCTGCTTCTTGTCACGGTTGCCGGTCTTTACGATAAGATTGTCAATACCGTTGCATCTGTCACTGTCGGCGGCTACATTGATATCCGGAAACTTCTGCCACATCTGGAAAGGTTCGTCTCCTATATCCTCTATAGTGCTCTTACCTTTCTCTGCCAGAACGAAACCTTTCGATTTGCGTTTGTACCCGCGGCTCAACACGCACACACTGAATTCATCTTTCAGCAGTCTTATCAGATATTCAGTGTGAGGCGTTTTCCCGGTTCCACCCACTGTGATGTTTCCCACGCATATCACCGGTATCGGGAAACTCCTTGATTTCAGAATATCCCAGTCGAAAAGCTTGTTTCTCAGCCATACAGCCATGCCGTATAATGCCGAGAAAGGAAGCAGAGGAATGTATATGCGAGGTTTGCTTTGTTTCATCTTCGTGTGGTTGGAACTTTTATACATTTTAGTTTATAGATATCTCGAAAGGCATTCTTGCCTGTATGCGATCGGCCTTGTCGAGGTTCTTTATCATCATGAATCCGTTGTAGAATTCTCCGAACGAATCTTCCAGCTTGCTGCTGATATATCTTTCAGGCTTGGCGTTGCTGATGAGGCTTGTGATGAAATCCACTTTCTTAGGATAAGAAGCCACCTTATAGTCTCTTATGCCGCAAAGCTCAGAAGCCTTCTTGATAGCAGATTCAAGATTTCCCAATTCATCAACAAGTTTCAGCTCTTTAGCCATTTCGCCCGACCATACACGACCTTCGGCAATCATTTTCAGACTGTCAATAGGCATATTTCTGCCTTCGGCGCATCTCTTGGTGAATAGTTCGTAACCGCTGTTCACCATACCCTGTATCAGCGCACCTTCTTCTGCGTTGAAAGGACGGCTCATGTCACCCATATCGGCCAGCTTGTTGGTCTTTACACCGTCTATTTTAACACCAAGTTTCTTTGTGATAAGTTCCGATGCGTCAGGAATCATTCCGAATATACCGATAGAACCAGTAAGGGTAGTTGGCTGAGCCACAATCCAGTCGGCAGCACAAGAGATATAATAACCGCCTGAAGCAGCATAGTCACCCATAGAAACCACTACCGGTTTCTTTTCTTTCAGCAGTGATACTTCGCGCCAAATCTGTTCAGAACCGTATGCACTACCACCCGGTGAGTTCACTCTGAGAACTACGGCCTTAACATTGTCGTCATTTCTCAAGTCACGCAAATGTTTGGTGACTTTTTCAGATACGATACCTTCATTATATGGATCTGCGGCATTGTCTATCTCTCCGAAAGCGTAATATACAGCTATCACGTCGCGGCTCTTCGCTGTTGAAGGCACTGCCAGATTCTTCATATCGTCCAGAGTCAGAGTGTTCAGAGTGGATTTCTCGCTGATATTTGTCAGTTTCTTCAGATACGACAAAACCTCATCCTTATACATCAGCTGGTCTGCCAGTCCGTTTTCCACGTATGCTTCAGCAGGCTGGAAATCCATACATTTGTCGGCCATTTCATTCAGTTTTTCTACTGAGATATTTCTTGATTCCGAAACTTCGTTTACAATCTCATTCCAGATAGACTGAGTGAAAGCAAGAGTCTGTTCTCTGTTGGCAGGGCTCATTTCTGTGGCTATGAACGGTTCAACAGCCGATTTGTATGTACCTACTCTGTATATCTGCATTTTTACTCCCACCTTGGCAAGCAGGTCTTTCAGGAACATAGTCTGTGCAGACAGTCCGTGCCATGAAATACTTCCCGAAGGATTAAGGAAAACCTTGTCTGCTACTGAAGATACATAGTATGCTCCCTGAGTATATGCACCTGAATAAGCCACAACAAACTTTCCTGATTCCTTAAAGTTTGCTATTGCAGTTCTGATGTCCTGAAGCGATGCAGTAGAACAGGCAAAAGCTTCGGCATTGATAAGCATACCTTTAATTTTAGGGTCATTTTTAGCTTTCTCTATTGATGCCAGGATATCTTCAAGCCCTCTTGTAGTTATTTCTTCACCCAAAATCTGTTCGAATGGGTTATCTTCATATCTTTCCACTACGCTACCTTTAAGGTCGAGCACGAAAACTGAATTTTCCTTCACTACAGTTGCCACTTCGGTAGTAGCCACCATTCCGCCTATAACTGATATACCAATTATGAGCAATACGAAACCGGCAATCACCATTCCGATGATTGAGGCAAATGTCATTTTCAAAAAGTCTTTCATATCAATAAATTATTTGGATTGTTCGTTACCCTCGTACAGAAAGAATATCTGTCCATTCTTTTTCTCTACAGTGACCTTACCTCCCTCTTTGCTGAGGTTGAAAGGAGTTATGATGTCTGTTTTGGCATCTACCACCATAAGTACATTTTCATCTGCAAATCTGTTTATCTGGAATGTGATGTCGGCATTATTCATTGTACGTGCCATTATCAGACTGTCATTGATGAATATGTTCAGTGAATCGCCGTCAAATGATTTTGTCAGGCATACTTCGTAGATGTCTTTGTATGTTTGCTCAATGGCAACTTTCTTTTGAGAACGAAAACCGAGATAAAGGAACAGGCATACGATGAAGAATACTCCGAAAGCCAGGAGTCCGTTGCCTACCATAAACTGTTTGTTACTTTCTATACTTTTACTCATATAAATGTTATGTATTTTCTATTATACAAAAGTAGTAAAAAAACTTTGTTACACAATTACGTTTTGTTTCATTGTTATTTAAAAATATCATCTTTGTGTAATAGTAAAGGTGTAATAAAACAGCAGGAGAAAAGATATAACATTGATATATGTTTTTGCGTGGAAACTATTAAAGAAAATATACGATATCGCATTTAATTCGGTAAAAAAATAAGAAAAATCATCTTTTAATACCTTATTATATAATATTCCCTCAATTTTTTTTCTACATTTGTTCCCATAATTAATTTCATCCTGAAAATATGCAGAATAATCTGGTAATAGTAGAGTCTCCCGCTAAGGCCCGTACCATAGAAAAATTTCTGGGCAGCGGATATAAGGTGATGTCCAGTTACGGACATATACGCGACTTGAAGAAGAAATCGTTCAGTGTGGACGTCGAACATGGGTTCGCACCTATATACGAAGTGCCTGCCGATAAGAAAAAGCTCGTGGCACAATTAAAGGCAGAAGCCGACAGTGCTGACATTGTATGGCTGGCAAGTGATGAGGACCGTGAAGGAGAAGCCATAGCATGGCATCTGCAGGAAGTCTTGAAACTAAAGCATGAAAACACACGTAGAATAGTATTTCACGAAATAACTCCAAATGCAATAAAGCATGCAATAGAGACGCCACGAGGTATTGACCTCAGTTTGGTGGATGCACAGCAAGCACGTCGTGTACTTGACAGAATAGTAGGTTTTGAACTTTCTCCTGTATTGTGGAAAAAGATAAAACCGTCGCTTTCGGCCGGAAGAGTGCAGAGTGTTGCGGTAAGACTTATAGTGGAACGTGAACGCGAAATCAATGCATTCAGTCCGAAATCGGCATTTAGGGTGATTGCTGTGCTGACTGATGCTGATGGAGCTGAAATAAGGGCAGAACTGTCCGTACGCCCGGAAACTGAAGAAGAGGCACGTCGCATACTTGAACAATGTGCAAGTGCGGATTTTGTGGTGGAAGATATCAATACCCGTCCGGTGAAACGCAGTCCGGCACCTCCTTTTACAACTTCTACACTTCAGCAGGAAGCTGCCAGAAAGTTGGGCTACAGCGTTGGACAGACTATGATGCTGGCTCAGAAACTTTACGAAAACGGATATATCACATATATGCGTACCGACTCCGTTCACCTTTCGGAATTGGCTCTTGGAGCATGTGCTAAAGTAATTACCGAAAAGGCAGGAGAAAAATATCTGCGTACGCGACAATATCACACTCACACCAAAGGAGCACAGGAAGCACACGAGGCCATCCGTCCTACATATATGGATAAGGAGAAGATCGATGCTACAGCTCAGGAACAGAGACTTTACGATCTTATACGCAAGCGTACTTTGGCTTCACAGATGGCTGATGCCGAACTGATGAAGACTACTGCCGTTATTGCTGCAGAAGGTACAGACTATAAGTTCAATGCTGCCGGACTGGCTGTTACATTTGATGGTTTCATGCGTGTATATAGCGAAAGTCTTGACGATGATTCAGAACGTGAAGACGAAAGCCGTCTGTTGCCACCTATGAAGGCAGGACAGAAACTAGAGCGTAAGGATATACGTGCTACGGAGCGTTTCAGTCAGCCACCGGCAAGATATACCGAGGCCAGTCTGGTCAGAAAACTGGAGGAACTTGGTATAGGACGTCCTTCTACATATGCTCCTACAATATCTACAGTACAGCAGCGCGGATATGTGGAAAAAGGTAGCCGTGAAGGTGTGGAACGTGAATACAGATTGCTGACACTTGACAAGAAAGGTAATATCTCATGTGAGACCAAGACAGAAACAGCAGGTAGTGAAAAGCAGAAACTTATGCCTACGGATGTTGGTGTGGTAGTGACTGACTTCCTGATGGAATATTTCCCTGATATTATGGATTATAACTTCACTTCCGGAGTGGAAAAGGAATTCGATGAAGTGGCTGCAGGCGAAAAATCATGGACAGACATGATAAGCCGTTTCTATACAGCATTCCATCCGCTGGTAGAAAAGACATCTGCTTCGAAGGCTGAACACAAGGTGGGCGAAAGACTGTTGGGCGAGGAACCTTCAACGGGAAGACCGGTATCTGTTAAAATAGGCCGTTTCGGTCCTGTGGTACAGATTGGTAGTGCAGATGATGAGGAAAAACCACGTTTTGCACAGTTGCGCCGTGAGCAGTCTATGGAGACTATCACTCTGGAAGAAGCTTTGGAACTGTTCCGTCTGCCACGTATGCTTGGCGAACACGAAGGAAAACAGGTGAGTGTGGGAGCCGGAAAGTTCGGTCCGTATGTCAAGTATGACAATATATATGTATCTGTACCTAAGGATAAGGATCCTTTGTCAATTACTTTGGAAGAAGCTGTACAGATGATAAAGGACAAACAGGATGCAGAAGCAAAGAAGGTAATAAAAGTATTTGCTGATTATCCTGACCTGCAGGTGTTGAACGGAAGATACGGACCTTACATTGCAAGTGAAGGAAAGAATTACAAGATACCTTCTGGTGTAGAGCCTGCCGATCTTACTGCAGAGGCTTGTTTCAAGGTGATTGAACTGCAGAAAACAAAGGCTGAGACACGAAAAAGAAAGAAATAAGTATAGTAAGAGTTGTTAGTTTTTAGTTCTGGTATTTTTCTAATAAAAAAAGAACTAAAAACTAGCGACCGATAACTAAAAACTAAAGAAATCAATGAGAATTTTCCTGACCGGATATATGGCATCGGGTAAGACTACTCTTGGTAAAGCTTATGCTAGGGCATGTGGTCTTAGTTTTATTGACCTGGATTGGTATATCGAGGAGCGTATGCATTCTTCCATACGCGATATATTTGCAACCCGTGGGGAAGATGGTTTTCGTCAACTCGAGAGAAAGATGCTTCTGGAAGTCGCAGAATTCGAGAATGTGATAGTTGCATGCGGTGGAGGTACTCCGTGTTTTTTTGACAATATGGAGTTTATGAACAGCTGTGGGGTAACTGTCTTTTTGGATACGGCATCCGATGTACTGTTCAGAAGGTTGAAACAGGCAGCGGCCAACAGGCCTTTGGTGGCAGGAAAATCGGATGATGAGCTTAAACAGACAATTGCCGATGGACTGGAACACAGAATGCCTTTCTACTCGCAGGCTGCGATAAGGCTGGATGGAAGCAGACTTGAAAGCAGAAGTCAGATAGACGAAACAGTGGAAGAACTTAGAAAATTGATAATAAATATTGATAACTAATAATTGGGGGCGGTTTACAAACTCAGATACTTATTAACTCATAAATTCACAACTTACAAAATGCGAAAATGGCGTATTGAAGACTCGGAAGAGCTTTATAACATCACCGGATGGGGTGTTTCTTATTTTGGAATAAACGAGAAGGGACATGTGGTGGTTACTCCGCGAAAGGACGGAGTGGCTGTGGATCTGAAGGAATTGGTGGACGAACTTCAGCTTAGGGATGTCACAGCTCCTATGCTGGTGCGCTTCCCGGATATCCTGGACAACCGAATTGAGAAAATTTCGAATTGTTTTGGAGAGGCATCGAAGGAGTATGGCTACAATGCCCAAAACTTCATCATCTATCCCATCAAGGTGAATCAGATGCGTCCTGTGGTGGAGGAAATAATCAGCCACGGAAAGAAATTCAATCTAGGACTGGAAGCTGGTTCAAAACCTGAACTGCATGCCGTGATAGCCATCAATACCGATTCTGATTCCCTTATAATCTGTAATGGATATAAGGATGAAAGCTACATCGAACTGGCTCTTCTGGCTCAGAAGATGGGTAAACGTATTTTCCTTGTAGTGGAGAAAATGAACGAACTGAGACTGATTGCCAAGATGGCAAAACAGCTTAATGTCCGTCCTAACATTGGTATCCGTATCAAGTTGGCTTCGTCTGGTAGTGGTAAATGGGAAGAAAGCGGTGGCGATGCTAGTAAGTTCGGACTGACTTCAAGCGAACTTCTTGAAGCGCTCGACTTCATAGAAAAGAAGGATATGAAGGACTGTCTGAAGTTGATCCATTTCCATATCGGTAGCCAGGTGACAAAAATTCGCCGTATCAAGACAGCCCTCAGAGAGGCTTCACAATTCTATGTGCAGCTACATCAGTTGGGATTCCCTGTAGAGTTTGTCGATATAGGCGGTGGTCTGGGAGTAGATTACGACGGTACCCGTTCTCCTAACAGCGAAAGTAGTGTGAATTACTCTATTCAGGAATATGTGAACGACTCTATCTCTATAATGGTGGATGCCAGCAACAAGAACGGTATTCCTCATCCTAATATTATTACAGAGAGTGGACGTTCGCTTACTGCCCATCATTCTGTATTGATTTTCGAAGTGCTCGAAACAGCTTCATTACCTGCTATGGATGATGATTTTGAGGTGTCACCGGATGATCATGAACTAGTGCAGGAACTTTACGAAATCTGGGATAATCTGAACCAAAGCCGTATGCTGGAGGCTTGGCATGATGCTCAGCAGATTCGCGAGGAAACTCTTGACCTGTTCAGCCATGGTATCGTAGATTTGAAGACAAGAGCGCAGATTGAGAAACTTTACTGGTCTGTTACACGTGAAATAACCCAGATAGCTTCAGGATTGAAACATGTACCTGAAGAATTCAGAAATATAGACAAGTTGCTTGCCGACAAGTATTTCTGTAATTTTTCTCTTTTCCAGTCTTTGCCTGACTCTTGGGCTATCGACCAGATTTTCCCTATCATGCCTATACAGCGTCTTGATGAGAAACCTGACCGTACAGCTACTCTGCAGGATATCACTTGTGACTCTGATGGTAAGATTGCCAACTTCGTTTCTTCAAGAAGTGTGTCGCATGATTTACCTGTTCATACTCTCAAGTCTAAGGAGTCATATTATATAGGTGTATTCCTCGTGGGGGCTTATCAGGAGATACTTGGTGATATGCATAATCTTTTCGGTGATACCAATGCTGTACACGTGACGGTAAATGACAATGGATACAGTATCGATCAGGTGATAGACGGTGAAACTGTTGCCGAAGTGTTGGACTATGTTCAGTATAACCCTAAGAAACTTGTTCGTACACTTGAAACTTGGGTTACCAAGTCTGTGAAAGAGGGACGTATCTCGCTCGAAGAAGGAAAGGAATTCCTTTCTAACTATCGTTCGGGACTTTATGGATATACTTATTTGGAATAATATGGAAAAACTTACTATTATAAAGGTAGGCGGAAAGATTGTGGAGGAAGCCGATACACTTGCACGCCTGCTTGACGATTTCGCTTCTATACCGGGATATAAGTTGCTGGTACATGGTGGTGGACGTTCTGCCACTAAGGTTGCTGCACAGTTGGGAATAGAAAGCACTATGGTGAACGGTCGCCGTGTAACCGATGCTGAGACTTTGAAAGTCGTTACTATGGTTTATGGCGGTTTGGTGAACAAGAATATTGTAGCCGGATTACAGGCTCGCGGCGTGAATGCTATCGGTCTGACAGGTGCAGATATGAATGCAATTCTTTCTGTGAAACGTCCGGTTAAGGATGTTGACTACGGCTTTGTAGGTGATGTTAAGGAAGTGAACGGAAAGATGCTTTCTTCTCTTATCTCTCAGGGTATTGTTCCGGTGATGGCTCCGCTAACTCACGATGGTAAGGGTAATATTCTTAATACAAATGCCGATACTATAGCCGGTGAAACAGCAAAAGGACTGGCTCCTTTCTTTGATGTAACTCTAGTGTTCTGTTTCGAAAAGAAAGGTGTGCTCAGCGATGAAAACAATGATGACAGCGTGATATCGGTTATTACTCCTGAGCTTTTCCGCAAATATACTGATGAAGGTGTAATTCAGGGTGGTATGATTCCAAAACTGGAGAATTCTTTTTCGGCCATTGACAATGGTGTGAAGCAGGTGATAATAAAACAGGCATCGGATATAGGAGATGTTTCTGCAGGAACTGTTATCAGAAATGATTAATTATACTGGATATAGGGGTGGACTTTTGATTCCGCCCCTTTTCTTTAATGATTTTTACCAAAACTAAATGTGATAAAATTGACTTCATCAACCTTTACCATTTAGTTCTTTAATTTTTAATTCTTAATTCAAAACGTGGCAACAAAACGAATAATCCCTGATGATGATTTTAGCAAGATAGTGATAGGTACACGCATAAATGCCAGAAACATTTCCATGCGCATAAAGAAAGATGGTCTTTATGTCACTGTTCCTCCGTTCACTAAGACAGAACGCATTATGCAGGTTATAGCCGATTACAGGCAGAAACTACTTGCCTCTTTCACCAAGGTATCCCCGAAGATGATAACAGACGGATTTTCGATTAATGCTCCATGTTTCAAGCTTACCGTTGGAGTGGGAGGGATGAAGTGTTTCTCTGTCCGTCGTGAGGAAGAGGGAGTTATGAAGATTCTATGTCCACAAAATGTGGATTTCAGTTCTTCGCAGACACAGAAATTACTTAATGCAGCCATTGTGCGAGCCATGAAGAAAAGTGCCGAAGAATTTTTGCCACCTTTGCTCGGATTTTGGGCTGAAAAGTACGGTATGTCATATCGTAAGGTGAGAATAACCGGAGCTAAATCGCGTTGGGGAAGCTGTACCTCGCGTGGAACTATCAGTCTTTCATGTTATCTGATGCTGTTACCTGTTCATCTGATGGATTATGTTATCTTGCACGAATTGGCACATACAAAAGAAATGAATCACGGGCCTGAATTCTGGAAACTGCTTGACAGTATGACTGAAGGTAATTCACATCAGCTCAGGGCACAACTCCGTAAATTCAAGACCGATTTCTTGTAAAGCTTTTCTTGGCCCATTTCATGCTGTTCCATCGTTTTACAAAAACTATGGCACGAATGTTCTCGTCGAATAGGAAAGCTACCCACATTCCTATGAGTCCCCATCCCCAGTAAATACCGAGCATGTAGCTCAATCCTACAGAGACACTCCACTGTACGATGACACCAAGGTAGAACGGGAAGTTAACATCTCCTGCAGAACGAAGTGCATTTGTGGCATATATGTTTACGGTTCTACCTATTTCCACAAGCACGTCTATCATAAGAATAGTAACCCCCAGTTTGATTATTTCTTCGTTGTTTGTGAGCATGCTGAATATAGCATGACCGCATACAGCCCAGATACATGAAAGGATGAGAGATACCAGAATGGAAATACGCATTACAAACTTGCCTAACAGATATGCGGCACGTATCTTGTTTTGTCCCACAAGGTGTCCGATACTGATTGCGCCACCCTGAGCCATTGCGATGGCAAAGAGATAGACAAACATCACAATGTTTACGGTGTATGTACGTGTGGCAAGTGCATTGTTGCCCAATATATTTATCAGATAAGTGATGACAACCTGTGAGAAACTGTATGACATGTTTTCCCCGGCAGAAGGTATTCCTATTTTAAGCAGGTTTTTAAGCTCAATCCATGGGAATGGTCTGAACAGGGCAAGAGGAAATAGTGAAATATGTTTTCTGAAAAGAATCACGAACAGTACTACCATACTTACACCTCTTGCTATGGATGTTGATATAGCGGCACCTTCGGCGCCCATGGCGGGGAAACCGAATTTTCCGAATATGAGGATATAGTTTCCTATTATATTCATTATATTCACCAGGACAGTGACAAGCATAGGGTAAATGGCCTTGTTGGCACTACGGAGTGATGCTGAAATGGTGAGTGATATTGCCTGGAAGAAAGCGAACGCTCCTACTATTTCCATATAGCCTATACCATATTGGAGAAGTTCGGGGCGAAGTCCCATCCAGTTTAACAGGGTTACAGCACCGAAATGCAATATAGCACTGACTATTAGTCCTACAACAAGGTTTAACAATAGTGATACTCCTACCACCTGTACCATTTTCTGTTGTAGTTTGGCTCCCAGATATTGAGAACAGAGTACTGATGTTCCGATGTTTATAACCTCGAATATGAGGAATGCGAACATTACTATTTGGTTTACCACTCCAACTGCAGCTACACTTTCGTCGGAATATTGGCTAAGCATCACTGTGTCGATAGCTCCCAGCATCATTATCAGGAGCGTTTCTATAAAAATAGGGACTACCAGTTTGGTAAGTCCCCTTTTAATATTAGTCTGTTGAATAACCTTGTCCACTTTGTTCTCTAATTTTTCGGACGCAAAGTTACGTTATTACTTTAATATGGCGTATTGATGTATGTCAATATATTATCAGATACAACTCTCTTTAATAGCATTTATCACAGTTGAAGTGAAACCATCGTGTTCCAGACGGTTTAATCCTTTGATGGTTATACCTCCAGGAGTAGTAACCTTTTCTATTTCAGTGGCCGGATGAGAATGCTCGTCCTTAAGCAGAAGCTGGGCAGCGCCGAGCATTGTTTGTGCAACCATCTTCTTTGCTTCCTGTGGTTTGAAGCCTAGCTCAATACCAGCCTGCATTGCAGCCTGTACATATTTCAGGACATATGCTATACCGCATGAAGTAAGTGATGTTCCGGCTGGAAACAGCTTTTCTTCTATCAAAACGGCAACTCCCATCTCATTGAACAGCTTAAGCATTGTTTCTGTCTGTTCTTCTGAGGCATTGCGGGCAGCCATGAGTGTCAGGCTTTCGTTTATTGCAATAGCCGTATTTGGAATTACACGGAAGATTGGCATTTCAGGATCGACAAAATGTGCCAGATCCTCAAAAGTCAGTCCTGCTGCAACTGAGACAAGTACTTGTGGCTGGCGAAGACGCAAAGGTTTCAAAACCTCTTCCATTTTCCATGGTTTTACAGCCATTATTACTATGTCTGCCCCGTCGGCAGCTTCTTTGTTGCAGTTGGTAACGTTTATTTCAGGATATTCTTCTTTCAGTTTCTCTAACTTGGCATTGCTAGGGTTGGATACTGTGATGTCACTTGCATTGATATACTGTCCGTGTGCCAGACCGCGTGCTATTGCACCGCCCATGTTGCCGGCACCGATAATTGCTATTTTCATGGTAGTTGTTTATTATTTAATAACTTTATGCAGTCTTTCAAGGAATTCATCAGCTTCAGCCATGCTCAGACATAGAGGAGGCAGTAGCCTGATAACATTTGTACCGCTGACACCTGTAAATACTTTCTGTTCGAAAAGCAGCTTGCTGCGGATTTCCTTGATAGGTTCTTCAAATTCCATACCTATCATAAGTCCGAGTCCGCGCAACTCTTTTATGCCCTTGAATGATTTTAGCTCTTCCATAAGGTGTGCACCTACTTTGGCAGCATTTTCTATCAGGTTTTCTTCCTTCATCACGTCAAGTACAGCTATTGCGGCTGCACATCCCAGATGGTTTCCGCCGAATGTTGTACCAAGCTGTCCGTAAACAGGAGTGAATTTAGGACTGATAAGTACCGCTGCCATTGGGAAGCCATTGGCTATACCTTTTGCTACGGTAATCATATCCGGTTTGATGCCCATATATTGGTGTGCAAAGAATTTTCCGCTTCTTCCGTAGCCAGACTGTATCTCGTCTAAAATAAGTACAGTGTTTGTCTCGTCACACATACGGCGCAGTTCTTTCATAAACTCTGCGTTAGGTACCTGAATACCACCAACACCCTGTATTCCTTCTATGATAACTGCGCATACATCACCTTTTGAAAGCTCTGCCTTTGCAGCTTCAGTATCGTTCAGAGGAAGATAGGTGACGTGTCCGTTGTCGTTTATCGGAGCAATTATTTTAGGATTGTTAGTAACCTCAACTGCAAGCGATGTACGTCCGTGGAATGCCTTTGCAAACGATATTACTTTAGTACGTCCGTTATAGAATGAAGCCAGCTTCAGAGCGTTCTCGTTTGCTTCTGCACCGGAGTTAATTAGAAACAGTTGATAATCGTCGTAGCCGCACATTGCTCCAAGTTTTTCTGCTAGATCTCTCTGGAGCGTGTTGATTACTGAGTTTGAATAGAAACCTAATTTTGCTACCTGATTGCTTACGGCTTCTACATAGTGCGGATGAGCATGTCCTATTGAGATTACGGCATGTCCTCCGTAAAGGTCAAGATATTCGTTGCCTTTCTCGTCCCATACATGGCATCCTTTGCCTTTTACTATGTTGACATCGAAAAGCGGATATACATCGAAGAGGGTCATAATATGATTAAGATTTAAAAATTAATAATTAAGAACTGAAGTAGGCGATGTCAATAAATAACTATCCTTTATATGATTAAGAATTAATAATTGGATTTTGTGGATTTAAAGTATTTTCCATCATAACCAAATATTAATTCTTAACTTTTAATTATTAATTAAAATGCGCTTGGTTTCAGTTTCAATCCTACTGTTTCCTCAAGGTTGAACATCAGGTTCATGTTATGTACTGCCTGACCGCTCGCACCTTTAAGAAGATTATCTATGCAGGATACTATTAACAGTTTGTCACCATGCTTTTCAAGGTGGATAAGACATTTGTTGGTATTTACCACCTGCTTCAAGTCTATATTTTTGTCTATTATATATACGAATGAATCTTCTGCATAGTAGTCTTCGTACATTTTCTTTATTTCTTCCAGTTCAACTTTGGTTTTTACTACTATCGTAGCGAAAATACCGCGTGCAAAGTCGCCTCTGTATGGAATGAAATCAATATCAGAATCGAAGCTGTTTTGCAGCTGGCAGAGTGACTGTTTTATTTCAGGCACATGCTGATGCTGGAATGGCTTGTAGATGCTCATGTTGTTGTTTCTCCAGCTGAAGTGGCTTGTAGCTCCCGGCTTAACTCCTGCACCTGTGCTGCCTGTTATGGCATTTACCATGATGTCATCGTTTAGCATTAGGTTTTTTGCCAGCGGAAGAAGTCCAAGCTGTATGCAAGTGGCGAAACATCCCGGATTTGCCACGTGTTTGCTATGGCAGATGGCACGTCTGTTCAGTTCCGGTAATCCGTAGATGAAATCGTGGTCATCACTCTTTATACGATAATCCATTGATAAGTCAATAATCTTCAACTCTTCTGGAACGTTGTGGCTTTCCATGAATTTCTTGGTATCACCATGAGCTGTACAGAAGAAAAGAACATCAATCTTATCAAGAGGAAGTTCGTCTGTAAATGTCAGATCGGTTTCGCCATACAGCCCTTCATGCACGTCAGTTATCTGGTTTCCTGCATTACTTGAACTGTTTATAAATACTATCTCAACGTCAGGATGATTGATAAGCAGGCGAATAAGCTCGCCTGCCGTATATCCTGCACCTCCTATAATTCCTACTTTTATCATACGTCCGCTTCGTCTTTATGGTTAGCGTAATAAGCTCTGAGCGGAGTAGAAAGAACTTTGATGAATCCTTTTGCATCGTCGGCAGTCCAGCCTTTCTGCATTTCACCGTATTCTCCAAATTTGTTTTTAACAAGATCATCCTTAGAGTCAACACCTACTGTAGAGAAGCAGTAAGGACGCAATTCCAAAATTACAGTACCGTTAACGTTACGCTGGCTTTCTGTAAGCATAGCTTCGATGTCGCGCATAACAGGTTCCAGATACTGGCTTTCGTGAAGGAACATACCATACCAGTTGGCTACCTGATCCTTCCAGTACTGCTGCCATTTGCTCAAAGTGTATTTTTCAAGGAACTTGTGTGCGCCGATGATAAGCATAGGAGCTGCAGCTTCGAATCCTACACGTCCCTTGATACCGATGATAGTATCTCCCACGTGCATATCGCGACCTATACCGTAAGCAGCACCAATTTCTTCTATCTTCTGGATAGCCTTAATCTTGTCGTCAAATTTCTCGCCGTTTACAGCGCAGATTTCACCTTTCTTGAATTCAAGTCTAAGTTCTTCCGAACCTGTTTTCTTAACCTGCTTCAGATATGCACTTTCTGGTAATCCCTGAGTAGAGTCCAGAATTTCTCCACCGCAGATTGAAGTACCCCATATACCTACATTGTAAGAGTATTTCAGTTTAGTGAAATCAGCTTCGAAACCATGTTCTTTCAAGTAGTTGATTTCGTATTCACGGCTCAAAGCCATATCACGTGTAAGTGTGATGATTTCAACACCTGGAGCCATAACAAGGAAAGTCATATCGAAACGAACCTGATCGTTACCGGCACCTGTCGAACCGTGTGCTATGGCGTGTGCACCGATTTCGTTTGCATAACGTGCAATGGCCAATGCCTGAAAAATACGTTCCGAACTTACAGATATAGGATAGGTTCCGTTACGGAGTACGTTTCCGAAAACCATATATTTCAGACTCTTTTCGTAGTATTCCTGTGTAACGTCAAGAGTAACATATTTTACAGCTCCTAGTTTATAAGCATTTTCTTCGTTCTGTTTCAATTGTTCCGGACTGAAACCTCCGGTGTTGGCACAAGCTGCATATACTTCGTATCCTTTTTCTTTTGCCAGATACATTACAGTGAATGATGTATCAAGACCACCGCTGAATGCCACAACTACTTTTTTCTTTTCCATATATGTATGAGTTTTTGGGTTCTTTTATTTTAGAAATTATTTACTTTATCGTCCTGATGTAATGCAGGGTCGTATAACATGGCTGTACAGATACAGAATTTTCTGTTTTTTGCCATCAGAATATCGTGGTTGATGCAACCTTCGCATCCTTTCCAGAAGGATTCATCGTCTGTAAGTTCGTTGAATGTTACAGGTACGTATCCCAGTTCTGTATTCATCTTCATTACGGCTGCACCTGATGTAAGACTGAAGATTTTAGCTTTAGGCCATCTGAGTCTTGCCAAAGTAAATGAAGCATGTTTTATTCTTTTTGCTAGTCCCAGTCCACGATACTTTGGGTGAACTATAAGTCCGGATGTAGCAACATATTGCTTGTTTCCCCACGATTCGATATAGGTAAATCCTGCCAAATCATCTCCACACAGTGCTATAATAGCTTTACCTTCTTTCATCTTTGTGGCTACGTATTCATGAGTACGTTCGGCTATACCTGTTCCTCTTACTTTTGCAGCCTCTCTTATAGTGTCCAATATATAATCCACGTATTTTTCGTGTGAGGCGTCTGCCACCATTACGTCTATTTGTTTTTCCTTTTCCATCGTTTTTTGTATGTTGTTTCCTTCAGCTATTTTTATGTTTTCTTATTTCAGTTTATATTTGGAATTATCAGTCTAAGTGTGTCTGTTACATTCTGGCGTGAATAACCTTCTCTGATTACCAGCATTATTGTATCATCGCCAGCAATAGTTCCTATAATCTCTGCGAAATTATGGTCATCAATATCGTATGCCAGGCTGCTGGCATATCCCGGTCTTGTTTTGATCACCGCTATATTTCCTGAGAATTCTATTCCTATGAATCCGTTATGGCGCATCATTTCAGTAGCACCAGGCGGATTTGCCATGCGCTTGTACATGGTGTTGTTCGGGAGTACATATACGTAGTTCCCGTTCATGCTTGCAGCTTTTGCCACTTTCAATTGCTTTAAGTCTCTTGACAGTGTGGCTTGTGTCAGACTGAACCCTTCTTTAGTCAGTTCCTGAAGAAGTTCATCCTGGCTTCCGATTTCTTTTACGGAGATAATCATTTTAATGGCATCAAGCCTTGTACTCTTACTTTTCATTGTATAATTATTCTATATTGAGCGCAAATATACACCTATTTATTTGATTTCATGCATAAATACGAAGTTTTTTATATGTTTATTCGTAAAAAATGTGAAATTGGTGCATAAATAATCATCAGTACGGTATATGTATAACTTTTTTGTAACTTTGTGCATTGTAATATAAATAATGTATATGAACTACGGATTGCTTGAAACAGGCAAAGACCCAATGGGAAATGCCATTTATGATTACTTCTGTAAAGGTCAGGCCGGAAGACTCAGAGTTTTCTCGCCACAGTTTGATGAGGATGAAATTCCTGTAGAGACTCTTTTCCGCGAATATGATGAAATGCCCGAGCTGGAGCGAAAGGCGTTGGATATGGCTACAGGCAAAATTCTTGATGTAGGTGCCGGAAGTGGTTGTCATTCTGTCGCTTTGCTAGATATGGGCAAGGATGTTGAGGCTATAGATATATCTCCTTTATCTGTAAAAGTGATGGAAGAGAGTGGGGTTAATGCCCGTCTGGTTAATCTTTTTGATCCGTCGTTTGTCGGCGGTTATGACACTATATTGATGTTGATGAACGGTTCCGGAATTATCGGTTCTTTGCAGAATATGGAGACATTTTTTACGCGTATGAAGGAGCTGTTGAATCCGGGTGGATGTATCCTTATGGATTCGAGCGACCTGAAATATCTGTTCGAGGATGAGGACGGAAGTATGCTTATTGATTTGGCTGCCGATTATTATGGCGAGATAGAGTTCAGTATGCAGTATAAGCAGATAAAAGGCGAACAGTTCAAGTGGCTGTATATTGATTACGAAACTCTGAATTTTTATGCATCTCAGTATGGTTTTAAGACCGAACTTGTATATAGCGGAGAGCATTACGACTATCTAGCAAAACTGACTATTGCGGTATAATTTTAATTGGCCCTTTAATTTAAGCTATACCCGTTTGGGTATAAAAAATAATTTTGAATACTGAATTATACCCTAAAAGGTATAATAAGTCGAATATATTATTATATTTGTACCCGAAAGGGTATAATTATGGAATACACAGTAATAGCAGATTTTGTAAAGGAGATGCGTCGTCAGTTCGGATTGACACAGGTTGATTTGGCTGACAAGTCCGGAGTAGGGTTACGCTTTGTCCGTGATTTGGAACAGGGCAAACAGACCTTGCGTATGGATAAGGTAAATCAGGTTCTCAGTCTTTTCGGTCGTCAGGTAGGTCCGGTTGAGCTGAGTCCAAAATCAAGGGAGGATAAGTGATGAAACGAGCAAAAGTATTTCTGCATGACCGCTTGGCAGGCAGACTGGTGGAAGACGAAAACGGATTCACCTTTACATACGACACAGATTATCTGAAGCTGCCGGATGCAGCCGCAGTCAGTCTGACACTTCCTCTTGGAGAGAAACCGTTTCACGATATGGTGCTGTTCCCGTTCTTTGACGGCCTGATACCGGAAGGCTGGTTGCTGGATATTGCCGAGCGGAGTTGGAAAATAAACCAGCGTGACCGTATGTCGCTTCTTTTGGCTTGCTGCAAGGACTGTATAGGAGCCGTAAGTGTGATACCCGACGAAATAGAGGAGGATAAATTATGAGCAGATGCCTGTATTGCTATAAGGAATTAGTAGAAGGCATGAAGGATTTCCATCCTGCATGTGCCAAGAAGTTCTTCGGAACTCGTACCGCACCAGAGTTACCATACGTACGTGCCCAATTGGGAGACCTTGCTCGTCAGGTTGTACGTAGCCAGACTACACTGACAGGTGTGCAGGCCAAGTTATCACTCGATATTAACCGTGGCGGACGCAATGAACCGGACCGTTTTACAATAGTTGGTCTTTGGGGACGTTTCATCCTAAAACCTCAGACTCATTCATACCGTGCCTTACCCGAACTGGAGGATGTTACCATGCATCTTGCTGAGGCTGTGAAAATCAATGTGGTTCCCCATAGTCTGATACGTTTCAGTGATGGTGAACTGTGTTATATTACCCGCCGTATAGACCGCCAGCCGGATGGTCGTAAGATAGCTATGGAAGATATGTGTCAATTATCCGAAAGACTTACCGAATATAAGTATAAGGGCTCATACGAACAGATAGCCAAACTTATCCGCCGTTACTCTTCTGCGCCGCAGCTTGATGTTATAAACTTCTGGGAAGTCGTGGTGTTCTGTTGGATAACAGGCAATGCCGACATGCATCTCAAGAACTTTTCTCTTTATAATCAGATGGGCGGTTACACCCTTACACCGGCATACGATATGCTTTCCACAAATCTTGTTATGCCTGAAGATACTGAGGAGCTTGCTCTTACCCTCAACGGGAAGAAAAGCCGTTTGCGTAAGACAGACTTTTACAAGGCGATAACGGCATCGGGAGTTGACGAGAAAGTTATTGAGAATCTTTCCCGCCGCTTCAGCCGTGCATTGCCCAAGTGGTTCGAGCTGATAGACAATTCCTTTTTGCCCGATGATATGAAAAAGCAGTATAAACAGCTTATCTTGCGCCGTGTGGTAATGCTGCGTTGAGTACTATAGTATATTGAAATGTCTCAAAGCATTGATGATACCATTATCATCTACAGATGACGTGATATAGTCGGCTGCAGCCTTGACCTTGTCTGATGCATTGTCCATGGCGACACCTATCCCGGCATGTTCAAGCATGTTGATATCGTTTCCGCCATCGCCGAAAGCCATTGTCTCTTCGAGCTTTATGCCGTAATGCTTTATTACTTCATCTATGCCGCGGCTCTTGCTTGTACCTTTATTTATGATGTCGGCAAATAGCGGGTGCCATCTCATTGTTTCGCAATGAGTAAGTATCTTGCCGAAAATTTCTTCATCGGCTTCAGTAGGGAAGTATCCCATAATCTGGAGAATATCTTTTCCTAATGCTTCTTCTCCCGGTTTAACAGGAGGAATGGAAATCTCTATTAGTTTGGCTATGTCTTCCACCGCTTTATCCACTTTTGTGATAAACCATTGATTGTCGTGCACAAAGACGAACGGATAGTCGTGGTTTTTAGTATATTCCACAACTCTTTCTATATCTTCGGCAGGTATCAGTCCCTTGTATATATCCTTGTGGTCAGCTGTAAAGCAGTGGGCACCGTTCAGGGTTATATATCCGTCGAATTCAAGATCTTCAAGATTGTTTATAAGCAATTTCGGGCGTCCTGTAGCGATAAATACCTTTATACCTTTTTCTCTTAACTCTTTAAGTGCCTGTTTGGTTGATTCCTGTACTCTGTGTGTCTTGAACGAAACCAGTGTTCCGTCGATGTCGAAAAATATAGCTTTAATCATAAAAGTCCAATTGTAATTTAGTCAGGCAAAGTTATCAATAAAAACTGACATCAGAAAAAATGTAGGATGGTTATTGATTTACTGATATTTTGTTGAAGGTTTATACTTAAAGCCGGAAGAAAGGCTTTCGAAGAATATGTGGCAGTATTAAAGACGTATATTTATTTATGATATGGTGAGGCAGTCCGATGTTGGACTGCCTTTCTGTTGGTAATATTCTTGTGAAAATACATGTCAATAAGTAATCTGAAATAAAAAGACTGCATGATTTTGTAATTTGATGTCCGTAATTTCTTATATTTGCGTCATTAATAGATATGAAATCAAAAAATGTATGGAATGTAAATATAAAAGAATAGCGGTAAAAATTGGCAGCAATGTACTTACACGCAAGGATGGTACGCTCGATGTTACGCGAATGTCCGCATTGGTTGACCAGGTGGCAGAACTTCACAGGGCAGGAGTCGAAATAGTACTTGTATCATCTGGAGCAGTGGCTTCCGGACGCAGTGAGGTAAAGCCTTTGCGCAAGCTTGACAGTGTTGACAGCCGTCAGTTGTTTTCGGCAGTAGGGCAGGTCAAGTTGATAAACAGATATTACGAACTGTTTCGCGAACATGGAATTACGGTAGGTCAGGTGCTTACAACTAAGGAAAGTTTCTCCACAAGACGACATTATCTCAATCAGCGCAACTGTATGCAGGTGATGCTGGACAATGATGTTATTCCCATTGTGAATGAGAATGACACTATCTCTGTTACGGAACTTATGTTTACCGACAATGACGAACTCTCAGGACTGATTGCAGCCATGATGGATGTTCAGGCATTGGTTATTCTAAGCAATATTGACGGCATATACAATGGCGCCCCTTCCCAGCCGGGAGTGACTGTTATCAGAGAAGTGGAACAAGGCAAGGACCTGTCGGACTATATCAGTACCGAGAAGTCAGGATTCGGCAGGGGAGGTATGCTGACTAAAAGCAGCATTGCCCGCAAGGTAGCAGACGAGGGGATTACAGTATTCATAGCCAATGGAAAGAAGGACAATATACTCGTTGATCTGATTTCCAATCCTGAAGAAACCGTATGCACTAAGTTTGTTCCTTCGGAAAACGGTGTGTCAAGTATCAAGAAATGGATAGCCCACAGCGGAGGATTCTCAAAAGGTAAGATTATAGTCAATCATAAGGCTGCTGACAAGCTGCGTGGTGACAAGGCGGTAAGCCTTCTTCCTGTAGGAGTGACAGATATAGTTGGTGATTTTGAAAAGGATGATATTGTAACTATCGTAAATCCTGATGACGAGAAGATAGGTGTAGGCCGCGTAAGTATGTCATCGGCAGACGCAAAAGCAGTTATGGGTGTTCATGGTAAACCTTATCTCGTACATTATGACTATTTATATTTAGAATAACTTTCATAATGACATACTTTTTATTATTTTTGTGGAAAATAACTTAAAGACTATGGATGAACAGATAAAACAAATAGCAATGCGCTTGCAGGGATTGCGCGATGCTCTTGACCTGACAGTGGAGCAGGTAGCGGAAAAGATTGGAGTAACTCCAGAACAGTATGCCGCTATGGAAAGTGGCGATACAGACCTTTCGGTAAGTACACTTCAGAAGATTTCAACAGAGTTCGGCGTATCTCTTGATGAACTTATGTTCGGCGAAGAACCTCACATGCGCTCATATTTCCTTACACGCCGTGGAACAGGTATTTCAGTGGAAAGAACAAAGGCTTACAAGTACGAATCATTGGCCTCAGGTTTCAAGAACAGAATAGCAGATCCGTTTATTGTAACGGTAGAACCTAAGCCTGAAACCACACCTATATATTATAACACTCATGCCGGACAGGAATTCAATATGGTGATTGAAGGACGTTTGTTGCTTGATATCAATGGCAAGGAGCTTATCCTCAATCCGGGCGACAGCTTGTATTTCGATTCCTCTCTTCCTCACGGAATGAAGGCACTCGACGGAAACAACGTTAGATTCTTAGCTATAGTAATGCAATAATCAGATACGAGATATGTTAGAGAGATTTGTAAAACAGATACATTTTACCTCACAGGAGGATTTTATAAAGAATTTCAAGATAGAAGTTCCTGAAAATTTCAATTTCGGCTACGATGTAGTAGATGCGTGGGCTGCCGAAGACCCGGAAAAAGAAGCGATATTATGGACAAACGATAAAGGTGAGTGTATTCATTTTTCGTATGCCGACCTCAAGAAATATACTGACCAGACTGCATCTTACTTTCAGAGTCTCGGTATCGGTCATGGCGACAAGGTTATGCTTATCCTGAAACGCCGTTATGAGTTCTGGTATTCCATTATTGCTCTTCACAAATTAGGTGCTGTTGTAATTCCTGCTACACACCTTCTTACCAAAAAAGATATTGTTTATCGCTGCAATGCTGCATCTATCAAGATGATTGTAATGGCGGGCGAAGAAGTGATTACAAAACATGTGATAGATGCAATGCCTGAGTCTCCTACAGTAGAGAAACTCGTTAGCATAGGTCCTGACATACCTGAAGGCTTCCTTGATTTCCATAAGGGAATAGATAATGCGGCTCCTTTTGTCCGTCCTGAGCATGTAAATACCAACGACGATATATCATTGATGTATTTCACATCCGGTACCACAGGCGAACCTAAGATGGTGGCACATGACTTCACTTATCCGTTGGGACACATCGTTACAGGAAGTTTCTGGCATAATCTTCATAAGGACAGTCTCCATCTCACTATTGCCGACACAGGCTGGGGTAAGGCTGTTTGGGGAAAACTGTACGGACAGATGATAGCAGGTGCAACAGTCTTCGTATATGATCATGAGAAGTTCACTCCTGCAGATATTCTTCAGAAGATACACGACTATCATATCACATCACTTTGTGCGCCTCCTACAATATACCGTTTCCTCATACGTGAAGATCTGTCCAAGTACGATCTTTCATCTTTGGAATACTGTACCACTGCCGGTGAGGCTTTGAACTACTCAGTATATGAAACATTCCTCAAGATAACAGGAATACGCCTGATGGAAGGTTTCGGACAGACAGAAACTACATTGACACTTGCCACATTCCCATGGATGGAGCCGAAACCGGGAAGTATGGGTGTGCCTAATCCTCAGTATGATATCGACCTTATCAAACCAGACGGACGTAGTGCAGAAGATGGTGAGCAAGGACAGATTGTGGTACGTACCAACCACGGTAAACCATTAGGATTGTTCAAGGAGTATTATCGTGCCCCTGAGCTTACACACGAGGCTTGGCATGACGACGTATATTACACAGGTGATGTGGCATGGCGCGATGAAGACGGATATTACTGGTTCGTTGGTCGTGCTGATGATGTAATCAAGAGTTCCGGTTACCGTATAGGCCCGTTCGAAGTGGAAAGTGCGTTGATGACACACCCGGCCGTTGTGGAATGTGCCATTACAGGTGTACCTGACGAAATTCGCGGACAGGTGGTCAAGGCTACAATTATCCTTGCCAAGGATTATAAGGATAAGGCAGGTGATGCGTTGATAAAGGAACTTCAGGACCATGTGAAGCGTGTTACCGCTCCATACAAATATCCTCGTGTGATAGAGTTTGTGGATGAACTTCCAAAGACTATCAGCGGAAAGATCCGTCGTGTGGAAATCCGTCAGAAAGATAATCAGTAACTGTAGATTAAAGTCCTGAATATAAATCTGAAACTTTTCTTGGAATACAATATTATTTTATGAAAAAACAGCCGGTTGGGATTTTTCCTGACCGGCTGTTTTTTGATTATGTAAAAGAATTATTGTCTATTTGTAGGCTTCGCGTACGGACAGAAAGAAATATATCCCTGCCGCAATCATTGCCAGACCAAGTATTGCATAGAATATTCTGGATTTGTTTCTCCCAAGAGTTCTCACTATGAACTGTGAGTTCTGTGCTGTGAAGAACCATTCCCAGTTAAAGACTGATGCCATGAGAGATAAAATCCCTACCAGTACAAATACCGACTGTATTATGTAGTGTGCAATCATTGTTATTCAGCTTCGAAACGTACGCTACGAGTTCCGTCTTCTGCTTCTTCTATATATACGTTTACGGTGTTACCCGGAAGCACATCCTCTATCAGTTCAGGCCATTCTATGAAGCAGAGTGCGCCACTATAGAAATAATCCTCATATCCCATGTCGTAAACCTCTTCCAGTTTCTTTATTCTGTAGAAATCGAAGTGATAAATCAGTTCGCCTGCAGTTTCAGAACGGTACTCGTTTACGATAGCAAAAGTAGGTGAGTTTATAACATCTGTCACTCCAAGTTCTTCACACACAGCCTTGATGAATGTGGTTTTTCCTGCACCCATCTTGCCGTAGAAAGCAAAGACTGTATTGTCGCCCATTTCAGCGATGAATTGTTTCGCTGCTTCATGGATATGTTCCAGTGAATTAATCTTTATTTCCATAATTATATGAGTTTGTTGAATCCTTTAATACTTAACTTTTCCTTCTTATAATCTTAGCTATGGCATAAATCACTATAGAAGTAAATATAATTGATGCTCCTGAGGGCACCTGAAGCTGATATGACAGTATCAGACCGCCAAGACAGCTGATATAGCCTATGAGAATTGAGAGCCAGATAATCTTCTTGAAACTGTTAGTGAAAAGATTTGCTGTCATCTGTGGCAGTGTAAGCAATGAGATGACAAGAACTATGCCTATCATTCTCAGACAAGCCACTATGGTCAGGGCTATGAACATCATAAGCGTATATTCGAACAGTGTCACCGGCAGACGCTGTGAGCGTGCAAACTCCCTGTCGAATGCTATTGATACTATAGGTCTCAGGAATATTGCAAAGAATACGGCTAGTGCGAGACTTATTATGCCAAGCAGTATGATATCCCCCGGAGTAATGGTCAGAATGTTTCCAAAGAGAAATGAAGAAAGCTCAGGCGTAAATCCCGGAGCGAGAAAACTGAAGATAATTCCCACTGCCATACCGAAAGTCCAGAACACGGCGATGGCGGAGTCTTCCCGCATGTCGCTTCTCTTGCTTAGCCATTCCACTCCGAATGCTGATAACACAGAGAATATTGCAGCTGTAAGCAGCGGCGAAATACCTGTATATAGCCCTATTCCTATTCCTCCGAATGAAGCATGGGTTATGCCTCCGCTAATGAAGACCAGGCGTCTTGTTACAATGTATGTACCTATTATTCCACAGGCAATACTTGCAAAAAGGCTTCCCAGCAGTGCATTCTGGAAAAATGTATATTGGAACAGTTCTATGAAATCGGTCATAATTAGTTTTTTGGTTCTTAACTAAATCAATGTATTCTTCTTTCTCCTACAATCAGGAACAGCTCATCCTTAAGCTCGTCCGGCAGTTCAATGCCGCGCAGTTGCAGACTTCGGCACCATCCTGCCACCTCTACTTCCTGGGTGGAATAAAGAATGTCTCTGAATTCTTCTATCTCTTCCTCTGTGTAGCTGTCCGAAGTGCGTCCTTTGAAACGGTCCAGCTCTTCGTCATCGTAGTATTCTATCGACTTGCTTACGGCTGCCAGAAGACTGTCTTTCTCGCATGTCTCGTGTTGACCGCAGCATTCGCTGTCCACCTCAACCACTTGCGGCTCTTCGGTTATTTCTCCTTTTTCAATTTTTTTCTGGATGTTGCGGTTATAGAAATATCCGGCGATAAGTCCGAACAGTGCAACACCGATGAGTGCTAAAACGAGTATCCACATGTTTTTATTCCTCCATTATGTTGAAACCTGCCTTGGTCAAATCTTTCCAGAAACCGGGATATGATTTTGATACCACTTGCGGATTGTTTATTCTGATGTTCTTCAGCTTCAGTGCTGCTGGTGCAAATGCCATTGCCATTCTGTGGTCTTCGTATGTGTCTATGGCTGGGTTTGCGTCACCTTCGCATCTTTCTCCATCCCATGACAATACCGAACTGTCGCTTTCCGATATTACGTATCCCAGTTTCTTCATCTCATTTATAAGTGCAGCCATACGGTCAGTTTCCTTTATCTTTAAACTTTGCAGACCACTGAAACGGAACGGTATTCCCAACATGCAACATGTCACTACGAATGTCTGTGCCAGGTCCGGCTGGTTTACGAAATCGTATTCCATTCTGTCTGTAACCTTTCCGCTTTTGGTCAGAACTACATTCTTGTCTCCATATTCGGTTGTTACACCCAGTTGCTCAAACAGTTCTGCCACTTTTGAGTCGCCCTGGAAACTCTTTTTGAAAAGTCCCGGAAGTTCCACACGGGCGTTGTCCGACAAGGCTGTTATCTCATACCAGTAAGAAGCAGCGCTCCAGTCGCTTTCCACATAGTATGGAGTAGGTTTGTAAGTATCGTTGCTTATGCATATAGTGTGTTCGTCTGTCCATACGGCATCAGCTCCGAACTCTTTCATTATCTGGATTGTAAGATTGATATATGGCTTTGAAACGATGTTGCCGGTCAGGTTGAGAGTAAGTCCGTTTTTAAGAGTAGGCCCTATCATCATAAGAGCGGATATGTACTGCGAACTGATGTCTCCCGGCAGTGAGATAACATTTCCGCTAAGTTCTTTTCCTCTGATTTTCAGTGGAGGAAAACCTTCTTTCTCTGTATATTCAATGTTTGCTCCGAGGCTTCTCAAGGCATCTACCAGGATTTTAATCGGGCGCTGTCTCATTCTTTCAGTTCCCGTAATGATATGTTCGCCTTCCGTAACTGAAAGATATGCGGTCAGAAATCTCATGGCTGTACCTGCCGCCATGATGTCTATGGTGTCGGTCATTTCACTAAGCGCGCGCACCATCACGAAAGTGTCGTCGCATTCGGACAAGTTCTCTATTCCCCCGTCATGTTTTGACAGTGCTTTAATGATAAGAGCCCTGTTGCATATACTCTTTGACGACGGTAAAAGTATGTTTGTATTTATATTTTCAGGTGCTGAAACTTTTATTCTACCCATATTGCAATCTTTCAGTGTTCGTTTAGATTGCAAAGATAATGTATTTATTTGTTTTTTTGATGGAAAGGAGTTTCATATAATATTTTTATCTTTGTAAGTAACTATTCAAAATTAATTTTATACATATGAGTAATTCACAAATAAGTTCGTACCTACAGATGCCAGTGCCCTGTTTGTACAATAGAAAAGCGAGTCCTTA
>NZ_JAOQJJ010000022.1:0-38941 GCF_025567135.1 Bacteroides cellulolyticus | reverse complement strand
CTTCTGCCATAACTGATACATTTAGGGTTACACTATACAAAGGTAACTTCAGCTTGACTATTTACATTCTCTTTGGCGTGATTTTTTTATCTCATGGGAATTTCATACATTTAATTTCGTGGTTTCACATTTATAAGTCTTAAATTAATAGAATAATCAAAAGCATTTGATTTTGAGAAAACCTCATTTTTATACCAACCATCGCTTGAGCCTCCCCAACCCCAATTACAATGAACATAAAGAGGACCAAAATTCTCTTGTTTTTCTACATATATTCGCCAAATATCATAACCATCATCCTTTTCATACTTGTCATAAGTTATATAATGAGAAATCATTTCACTATCAACAACCCATGCATGTCCTTCTCCATCTATCCTATCTGTACCACGGACATATGCTGGATATCTCATTTTATTAGAATCATAATCCATTAAATCAGCCACATATCCATTATTATTTAAAAAGTCTCTAATTTTTTCAGCAGAAATACCTGTTCCACCAATAGTAACATCTTTATTTGGAATATTATTGAAAATTGAAAGAATACAATCCTGCAATTCTTCATCATAACATTGTGATGTTTGTGTAAAATTTATCCAATCTGATGTTGTTACAGTTCCATAGTTAACTTTATGATATGCCATAATCTGTAACATAGCAACAATTGCACAACCTACATAAGCTCTTTTATCATTCGATACATATGGTAGTTTGTTATTATATGGATAAGTTTGTGACCATTTTGTAGTCAAAATAATTCCATGCTGAGACTCTGAACCTTGAGTTTCTTCTCCCATATATACAAAATCCGGATCTGGTATAAAGCCATATTGGGCATAATAATAATGAACACATCCATCATCTATCCAATTAATTCTACTTTTAGGTATACGTGAAACAACAGCATTGTACAATGAATCAGTATTAAAATTATTTATTTTATTTTTTATGTAATGAGGTAATCTATTACAAAACAATTTTAAGCCCTCATTGTAAACTGTATCATTCAAAGAACCTGATTCAGAAAAAGCAAAAACCTCTTCTACTCGTCTGTCTGCAGATACTATAGAGAAGCCTTCATTACCTTCTGAGCCAAATTCTACTACATAGTATCCTGTTTTTTCTTCAGAATTTCTCGTTTGAATACCAGGTAAGCTTACTTTCTTACATGAATTGACTACTAAAGATTTGTTTTTATTCATAAATCTATCACGAACTAAAGCAATAGCTTCTTTTTCTGAAATTTCAGAACTTCCTATTTTTTTAATTTTTACAGCATTTGCTTCATTAACAGACATCTTAACCATTAATGTTTTTTCTTTGACTTTAGTAGGAGCATTTTCTATGTATTCATCACTAGCGCATGAATAAGAGAACAATAACATTGTCATTAAAGACAAATTAATGATTTTTTTAAGTACATGTTTCATAGTTATTTTTTTGTGGTTAAACAATAGCACTCCAAATATAAGATATTTTTTAATAAAAAACAATTAAATTACCAAAAATCCCGCCATTGACTAAATTTATGTCAATGACGGGATTATTTCCAACTCACTTTAATTATTATCAGCTTTTATTCTTTTTCAGATAGAGATTTACCTACCTTTTCCAAGTCCATTTTCCGTTTTAAAGCCTCCAGATAGTAATAATCGGCATAATTCAGTGGAACATCAATTTCACTGTTGTGAGGTATGCTTCCCACTGAATGCATAAGTACGAAGCGTCCGTTCTCTCCCAATTTTGCTGTATAGTTCTCTGAAGAAAGACTCTTCATTATTTTATCGGCATATCCCCTATAGTCGAACTGATTATCGTATGTACTCAATTCATAAAGCGCAGAAGCAATAACAGAAGCTGAAGATGCATCTCTTGGCTCGTTTGGAATATTCGGCGCATCCATATCCCAGTAAGGAACAAGGTCTTCAGGCATCCTAGGATGATCTTTCATAAAATTGAATGTCTTTATAGCCTGTTCCAGATATTTCTTGTCGCCTGTATATCTGTAGCACATTGTATATCCATAAATAGCCCAAGCCTGTCCTCGCGACCAAGCGGATTCATGAGAATATCCCTGAGCCGTGTGGCGATGTCTTACGCTGCCATCAGAAATACTGTAATCAATCACGTGATAGCAGCTTCCATCAGGACGGAACTGCTCCTTCATTGTCCTGTCGGCATGCGAAACAGCTACCTTATAGAAAGTAGAATCGCCAGACAATTCTGTTGCCTCAAACAGAAGCTCAAGATTCATCATATTATCTATTATAACCGGACATTCCCATCCTCTCTGTGCCTGCCAACTGTTTCCTGTCACATTCCAGCTCTGTATGGTTCCGGGTTTTTCTCTGAAACGTGTACATAATGATTTGGCTGCTTCAATCATCACATCTTTATATCCGTTTTTTCCGGAAAGTCTGAGTCCGTTTCCATAACTGCAGTTAATTATAAAGCCAATGTCATGATGCCATGTAAGATTCTTTGCCTCATCCAATGCCTCGGTATATTTCTGTGCCAGAGGAAGAAGAGTATTGTCGCCTGTCAGTTCATAAAGATACCACACACTTCCCGGAAAAAATCCGCTTCTCCAGTCTGCATATCCACAATAATATACTTCTCCGTTTTTTTTCAATGTCACAGGATTCAATATTTTACCACTTGCCTCAATCGTATCAATCTCAAGTTTAATCTGATTATAGGCATTCTCTACCGACTGCTCCGACCATGTTTTTTCCACTCTTTCAGGTTTATCCGTACAACCTCCAATGGTACAAGCCACGGCCATCACACAAGAACTCAATAAAAAACTAAATTTTTTCATAACCCACGAATAAATTTAAAGTTTATACTTAATAAATAATTTTAAAAATGTAACTGTCCTTTATCTTTTTATCTTTTGCTATAAATGAAAGTCTGTAAATCTCGTCTCCCCATACGTTGCTTAGTTTTTTATCAGTAAGCTTGACAGATTCTTTTTTCACATCGAACTTTCTATTGTCATATTTAACCTGAGCCTTTACTCCATTCACTGATATTTCCACTTTTCCGTCTTTTATAACCACATCACCCCATGTCAGGAAGTTAATAATGTTTTCCGATTTAACCTCATCTAGTTCGAAGCGGTCGTTTACAGTCAGCTCACCGGATTTCATCTCGTACGACCTGATCCATGTTTTCACACCTGCCTCTTCAGGATAAGCGGTTGCAATATTTGCAGAGAATCCTTTTCGGGAAGCCTTCACATCCGTAGCCTTATATTTGCGGCCGTTTTTCTGAGGTATGCCATTAATAATAGGAAGATTATGATAATTACTCTGCATAGTCCATATTGTATATCTCTCGCTGCTGAATGTCTGTCGTGTATATGTTCCTACACCTGCATCAATCATAATCGGCATATCGTTTACCCATAAAGAGAAACTTCCGGCATCATTATGATTATGACTCTCATCGTTATATCCACCCTTTGCAGCCAGAAAAGCCTTGTTGTTTCTTACATAATAGAATTCAGTTTCAGGATACCATGTATAACGGTCGCCTGTATATTCCTGTTGATATTCAGACAAATCCTTGTTTATAATAAAAGACTCAAATATTCTGAACAAATCACGCCCGGCAAAAGAAATCTTGCGGCCATTATTCAACATGGCAGCAAACTGTTTCATCAGATCACTGTCAACAGCCTTTCCGTATCTGAAAATAAGAAAAGGATCTCCACCTCCTTTGGCAGAGGCATCTGCAAAGTTAACAACCCAACCATTTCCTACATAGCTCCTGGCTATATATTCACCCATGGCCTTGATTTGAGGATTATCAAAAATTGAAACTTTTCCCCCGGTAATCCAATCAAGCAGAACAAGATAATCAAGGCATTTGCCAGGAGCATGTCCCCAATAGGACGGTCCTTCTTCACAAGCTCCGTCGGAATGAACATAATTCAGGAACTTATCAACAGACTGCATGCTGCGATAAACAGCTTTTGAAAGTCTGTCCGGATCATTTTCAAGCAACATAAACGTCATAAGACAATTGCTGTTGCACCATGGATTCCAGTTATTGAGCATTTGTCCATTATAGTTCACGGCCATCCACCAGAAACTGTCATTCTCAAGATAAGGTTTCATGATTCTTTCATCCAACTCATTATATAATCTACGGGATATTTCAGGATCAACCTTATCGAATTCATCATGCATAAAATAATATACCCACGATAGAAGACCTCCCAAATCTCCTGCTGTCAGATCAATCAGCGGATAAGTAGGAGTAGGCAAAGCACGATGAGTGGGTTGAGTAATCAGATGAGCAGACAATGCCCATGATGTCATCTCGCAAGTATGAAACACACCGTTTATCAGCTGATCCACAAATCGGCCTTTTCCTTCTGCTAGTTCGGCAAGCATCAGTTTTACTATAGCCTGATTATTATCATTAAAAGGACGCTCCATAACCACTCTGTTCCCACTTCTCTCAAATTCCAGATAATCTGTAGCCCTCACAACCTTCCAAGTATAATCCAAAAGAGCTTCACCATTCTTTATTATCTCATCTTTATATTCTCCTAAAAAACGGTTCCACCCCTCACGGTCGTTATAGGAAGGATAAGTAACCCATTTCTGGTTCAGGACAAGACAATTTGCAAGATTTTCCTGCGATACTACATTCTGGAGATAATTTCTTTCTGTATAGGCTGCTACATTAATACATGAAAGAAAAAACAATACGATTAAAGAAAAAATACTTTTTGTTTTCATTATATTAGTTGTTTATAATTAACAATGCAATATTATATTTTTATAATAAAACCGAATAGCAATATTGTACATTGTAAGTGTATAAATTGTATAAATGTTAATCATTAATATCTTAAGAGAACTTTAAAACACAATAATTCTTTATTTTCTATAGTTTTTGACATGAGAAGTAATCACCCTTGAAACTAACACTCTATATATCAATAAATTATGCTTAAAAGAGTGAAATAAAACAATCAATATAAAAATCTTCCAAAGACATTTTCGGACAATTTTTATATATTTATCGGACAATTTTTATAACAATATTCACAAAAAGCAACAATCTTTGCGAAGTATTGATTTATAAACTTAAACTTATACTTATGGAAAGTGCTAAGAATTATTCAAGCTCCATGGTTAGATTTTTAGCAGGAGCGTCTTTAGCTTTTTTTGCATCAGGCATGGTTGTAGCAGCAAATGAATCATCTTCACCTCATGCCGATGCTATAGAAAGTATCTTACAACAAAAAACTATTAATGGTAAAGTTCTCGATGCAACAGGCGAACCAATTATCGGTGCAAACGTATTGGTTAAGGGAACTACAAATGGAACAATTACCGACATAGACGGAAACTTTACATTAAATGTTCCAACAGAGTGTGTACTTCAGATTTCCTACATTGGTTTCAACACTCAGGAAATTAAGGTTACTTCTACTACAAACGATATAACTGTTAACCTTAAAGAAGACTCTAAGACTTTGGAAGAAGTTGTTGTTGTAGGATACGGTACACAAAAGAAGGTGAACTTGTCAGGATCTCTTTCTACTATTAATGTAAGCGAGCTGACAGAAAGCCGTCCTATCACTAACGTATCACATGCACTTGCGGGTCTTGCAGCCGGAGTTAACGTACAGATGTCCAGCAATCAGCCTGGTAATGATAATGCATCTATCAAGGTGCGTGGTCAAGGTACACTTAATGATTCATCCCCTCTTGTTATCATTGATGGAGCAGAAGCCGGTATAAACACAGTCAATCCACAGGATATTGAATCAATGACTGTCCTGAAAGATGCCGCTTCTTCTGCAATCTACGGTTCCCGTGCAGCAAACGGTGTCATCTTGATTACTACAAAACAGGGTAAATCAGGTAAAGTCAAACTTGATTACAACGGATACGTGTCATTTACATCTCCTTCTATTCCTGGTTCTATGGATCCTGTATCAAATTATGCGGACTACATGGAATATATCAATGAAGGATACAGAAATTCAAAAATGAATGAAAAGTTCTCTTCCGGTGTAATTCAGGAATGGAGAGACAATGAAGGAAAAGACCCTTTGCGCTATCCTAACTCAAACTTCATGGATGATACATTCAAGAATTCTGTATCTCACAATCATGTGATCTCTATGAGCGGAGGTAGTGAGAAAGTTAAATTCTATTCTTCTTTCGGATATGAAAACAATCCTGGAGTAATGGATAACACAGGATTTGAAAAATATAGCGGACGACTCAATGTTACAGCTGACGTCAGATCTTGGCTGACATTAGGAGCTTACATAAACGGATATGTTTCAAACATGGATCCGGCCGCAAAATATACTAGCAGTGGTACAGCTGTAGATGATGTATTTACTTATGCATCGGCTACAACACCGGGTATGGTGTTCCGTGCTCCAGACGGAAGATACGGTGCAATGAACAACCCTGAAGATGATGCACAGAGTGCCGTAAATAATCCTCTTGTACGTCTCAACCGAGTTGCTGGTAACATTGCAAAGCACAACTTAAGAACACGTTTTGTAGGTACAATAAAGCCATTCGAAGGATTCAGCATCACAGGTTCTTATTCATACGAATTCGTTGATGAAGAAAGAAAACGCAAACCTGTAATTTTGGAACAGTGGAACTTCAGAGACGATGTTATAACACGTACTACAGAAGGCAAATCAAGCATCATGAATTACGACGGTAAAACACAGCGCTATTTCAATGATGTTGTAGCCAGATATGAAAACCGTTTTGTGAATGACCAGTTAGGACTGAATGCCATGATTGGTGCCAGCCAGGAAAAATACTACTCTCACAACTTCCAGGCAAGTAAATATGACCTTATTGACTACAGTCTGTGGGTGATAAACGGAGCTACAGGAGATGCAAGCGCATCAGGTTCAAGCAGCGAATGGGCTATGCGTTCTTTCTTCGGACGTGTAAACCTTGACTGGAATAACAAATATCTGCTCGAATTAAACCTTCGTGCCGACCAGTCTTCACGATTCCTCTCTAATAAGAGAACAGGTTACTTCCCTTCAGGTTCATTTGCATGGAGAATTGACCAGGAAGAATTCATGAAAGATGCAATGGACAAAGGACTCAGCAACTTGAAGCTCAGAGTTTCTTACGGTTCATTAGGTAACAACTCTGTAGGAAACTATGACGCACTTGCTACATACGCTATCAAAGACAGTAACTATGCATTGAACAATCTGTTGGTTCAGGGTCTTATACAGACAAGACTTGCCAATCCGAACCTTACTTGGGAATCAACTTATATGACAAACGTTGGTCTTGACTTCGGATTCTTCAACAACAGATTTACAGGAACTGTTGACTATTTCCACAAACGCACTAAGGATATCCTTATCAACCTTCCGGCTCCTTTGGTACACGGATCTGCAGATATTCCAAAGCAGAACAGTGCAATCGTAACCAACCAGGGTGTGGAATTTACTTTAGGATGGCAGGACAAGGTAGGTGATTTCTCATACGGAATCAACGGTAACTTTACATATGTGAAGAATATTGTAAACAAGTTTAAAGGAAAAGACAAAGGTGGTATGAGCATTAGTGGAGCAAATGTAATCTGGGAAGGACATTCCATTAATTCACAATACCTTTTGAGAGTAGACCGTATTATCCAGACTGATGAAGATTTGGCATTAGTACAGCAAATCATTGACAATGCCAAACAGATATATGGTAATGACATTACTGATAATGAAATCTTCTCTTCAGGCAAGCCTGAAAAAGGTGACTTCCTGTACAAGGATACTAACGGCGACGGTTTGATAAATCTGGATGATAGAGAAATAGTAAGCGACGGTCCTAACCCTAAGTTCCAGTTCGGTCTTAACATGAATGCCTCTTACAAAGGATTTGATTTCTCAATTCTCTTCCAGGGTCAGGCAGGAGCCAAGACTTACTGGCAGCATGATTTGGCAAACACAGCTTCTGTACGCTATGGTTATCAAATGAATAAAGAAGTGGTTGAAGGACGCTGGTACGAAGGAAGAACTGATGCCACTTATCCTAGACTTCTTGAATATTCTAATACAAAGAACAAACAGATGAGTGATTTCTATCTGCAAGATCTTTCATTCCTGAAAATACGTAACATACAGTTAGGATACACTTTGCCTAAATCAATCGTAGAGAAAACTTCTCTTGAACGTATCCGTGTTTACGGAAGTATGGAGAATTTCTTCACATTTACTTCCTTTAGAGGATTTGATCCTGAATTGGGAGGAACTTTGGGATATCCGGCCATGAAAAATGTGGTAGTAGGTATTAATGTATCTTTCTAACATAGTATTTTATAACCAATTATGATTTATCATTATGAAAAAATATAAATTAATTGCAGTTTTGGCTGCTTCGTTGACATTCACAACAGGATGTTATGATTTGGATGTTTATCCTGAAGATCAATTAAGTTCCGGTACATTCTTCCAGAGCCAGAAACATGCCGATCAGGCTATGATGGGTGTGTATGCCCTGATGAAAGACGACGATGTATTTGGCAGACAGTTTGGTTTTGATTGCCTTGGAGGTGTTGGTAGCGGTTACGACCCTGCTTCATACGCAACTATCGCCAGAGGTACATATACAAGCACAGAAGGTTTTGTAAACAATAAATTCCAGAAACTTTATGAGGGAATCGCACGTGCCAACATCGTTTTGCAGAATATAGACAATTGTAATATGACACCAGAGCTGACAAGTCAGTATAAGGCTGAAGCAAAGTTCATGCGTGCATTATATTACTTTACTCTTATGGATTTCTGGGGTGGAGTTCCTATCTACGATGAAACAACTGTCGTTGCAAACGATTTCATGAATATGCTCAAGCCAAAGAGTGATATTGAAACTGTAAGAAAATTCATATTGGAAGACCTTGAAGAGGGTATAAAGTACTTGCCTTTGGAATGGGACGACGTAAATAAAGGAAGAGCTACTTCAGGAGCCGCACTTGCACTTAAAGGAAAAGTACTTCTTTATGCGAAAAGATATGATGAAGCAAAAACTTGTTTCAATGAATTGATTGGTGAAACACCTGACTCAAAATATATAGGAAAGTATAAACTGTATGAAGAAGGTGAAGATCCATTTGCAAACCTTTTCAAACCCGGTGGTGATGAAAGTAGCGAAATGATTTTTGCAATACAGAATATTGGTGGTATTGGACAGGATTTCGGTATGCCAACCACATTCTATATGGGTACAAGAGCCGCATTCGGAAGCTGCTGGAACAATGTAATGGCTTCTGTAAATCTGGTAGACTCGTATGAATGGAAAAACGGTTCAAAATTCAGCTGGACTGATCCCGAAGCTGAATACGGATGGAGCGGATTCCCAACATACAATGATGTTAACAACAATACTTACCCTATGAGGGAGGAAATATTCTATTCAACACTTACCAGTGACTACAAGAAAATTGATCAGTACACTCCACACAGACAGGAATTGCTGAACATGTATGAAAACCGCGACCCTAGAATGGCTGCAACGGTAATACTACCTTACACTCATTTTAAAGGTTGGGTAAGCAACAAGGCTAAAGATACTGAATTCGTAATGACTAAGAAAACCGGTATCTGTAATGAGACAAACGGATTCATCCGTGTAAACGGAAACTATGAGTACTATCCATTCCGTAAGTTTGTTGCCGAAAACGATATGGACGGAGCTATAAACAACCGTGCCGATACTCCTATCAACTTCCCACTTATCCGTCTGGCAGATGTGTATCTGATGTTGGCCGAATGTTATATTTTCTCAGAGTCAGGATTTGACAAAGACAATGCTGTGAAATATATCAATATGGTACGCGCAAGAAAAGGTGTAGAAATGCCTGGTATCAACAGCGGTAATCCTGATTTGGCTGCCAATACACAGGAAGAAGTATTCGCTCGCCTGCGTCACGAACGTGCAGTAGAATTGGCGGCAGAAGGTCATAGCTTCAGCGATATGAAGAGATGGAAACTTCTTGAGACTCTGGCAGGTCCTGTATATGGTATTGCTGCTTACAAAGCTTATTACACACGTGTAGTTGCAGAAAGAGATTATCTGTGGCCATTCCCACAATCAGAATGTGAAAAGAATCCTGATCTTGCAGCCGGACAGAATCCTGGATGGTAATAGCATATTAAATAAAAAAAGCGCCTATCAAGGTGCTTTTTTTATTTTTCGTTATTTGTCGAATTTTTCCGATAAACTTGTGGAGTAACTCCATACTGATTTTTGAAACATCTGCTGAAATAAACCGGCGAACTGAAACCACATTTATCACCTATTTCAGCTACAGGCAAATCCGGATATTTAAGAAGCATTGCGGCAGCATACTTCAATCTGTAATTCAATATGAAATTATTTGGTGTCATACCAGTCAAAGCCTTAAATTTTGAGTAAAGAACCGAACGTCCGATACCTATCTCCTTACATAATTCCGGAACGTCGAATTCCGTATCATCTATATGTGCCTCAATAGCTTCGGAAGTCCTTTTAAGAATATCCTGATCAAGTAAATTTATACTTGTAAGATCTACTTCAGTTATCGGTTTCTTACGTATCTGATTATGAATCAACAATCTGTTCCTAACAAGACTATTGGCTCTAGCTAGAAGGATATTTGAATTAAACGGCTTCGATATATAATCGTCGGCCCCTCTGTTAAGTCCCTCAATATTCTGTTCTACAGTGTTTAATGCAGTAAGAAGTATAACTGGAATATGACATAAATCAATATTATTCTTTATTCTCATACACATCTCTGTGCCCGACATCTCCGGCATCATTATATCTGAAACGATAAGATCCGGTTTATATTCGTTAGCCTTATCCAATCCCTCTTTGCCATTGACAGCTGTTATAACAAAATAAAATGGAGAAAACAGATTATCAAGAACCTTAAGCAACTCAGCATTGTCTTCTACAATCAGTACACTATATTTTTTCTCTTCATTATTTTCTTCCAGAAGTGAATTATCATCAGGTCTGCTTATCTCAGTATCAACCTCCATATCAACATAATTCTTTATTTCACCCAGGTTTTCCCTATTCTCCTCTATAAAGTGCACGTGCGGGTCATTAACATATTCTGAATCACCTAATGGAAGTCTCACCGTAAATATACTACCTTCACCTAATTTACTGTCCAACAGGATTTTACCATGATGTTTTTCAACAATACTTTTTGTAAATGCTAGTCCTATACCAGTACCTGTTGATGTGTAATCATCATTCTTGTCTTCAATCTGGTAAAAACGTTCGAAAATACGCGTAGAATCTTCGGCAGATATACCTTTTCCTGTATCACGTATGGAAATATCCACACTATCTCCAGACGATGTGATGTTTATTTCCACACACCCTTCTTCTGTGTACTTAAGTGCATTCGAAAGCAAATTGAAAAAAACCTTTTCCAATAAACTTGAATCAAACCAGCACAATAAATTCTCTACTTCCGAATGGAATTCATACTTTAATCCTTTACGTCCGGCAAAATCACTAAAAACAGAAAATATATCCTTTACGAAAGAGCAAATATCCCTTTGCACCAAATGTAAGGTATATTTATTCTGTGTAAACTTCCTGAAATCCAACAGGTCAGATATCAGACTATACATGTATTGCGCGTTCTGTTTTAATTTCAATACCTTGTTATAAACAACCGGTTGTAGATTAGGAATCTGCAATAAAGTATCTATATGACTTATTATCAGTGTTAATGGGGTACGGAATTCATGGCTGACATTCGTAAAGAATACAAGTTTCTCATGATTCAACTGTTCGATATGATGTTTTTCAAATCTTTCTTTCTCAAGTGAATACGCAAGATTCTTCTTCTCATTCTTATAGCGTACAATTAACCACGTTATACTCGTAAATGTAATCAAATATAATACCCATGCATACCAGGTGTTATACCATGGAGATTGAATATTGATATCAAGTCTGGCTACATTCTTTCCATTTTCACCTCCAGTACGTACACACAATACATACTTTCCAGGAGTAAGATTTGTATAACGAACAAAAGGAACTGCCGTGGAAGTCCAGGCATCATCGAATCCCTCAAGTTTATATTCATAAATCTGCTGTACATGCCTATCAATATAATCGGAACTTGCAAACTCAATTATAAGATTATTTTCCGATGCAGACAATTTTAATTCGTGAGTAAAAGCCAATATCTTGCTTAATATACCTCCATTCTCCGAAGGATGAATAAGATTGTTATTCACGTAAATACCGGAAAAATATATCGGTTGCTGCTGTTGCATTGGAGTCAGAAAGTCCGATTCCTCCACTCGTGTAATACCTTTCGTATCTCCTACATAAATGACATTATTGGGTGCAACACAAATTCCGCATCCCCATATAATAGGTGCTTTCAGATAATTCTGTTTTATAGTGGAAAATGTTTTTCCGGTTGTATCAAACATAGTTATCCCTTTATCACCAGTAATCATTAGTTTCCCATTTGATGTTAACTGTGACACATAGCAATAATTACTAGGAAGATTACTATTATCCTTAGTATAAGTTTCAAGTCTTTTTGTTGATATGTCATATACCAGTAAACCGCTTCCGAGCGTAGAAATGTACAGTCGGTTCTGTGCAGACAATATATGTGATATTTCTCCCTGAATATGAAGTTCTATTATTTGCCGTTTATAAGGTTCGTTCAAGGATATAGCCATTATGTCATTTCCTTTTGTAGCATAAAAAACATCATTCTCATCAATATCAAAAGTCAAAGTTTCTTCAAAAAAATCAGGATATTTTTTAAATACATTCTGTTTTGTATCAAGAAAAAAAATTCCTTCTCTTGAAGAAATGACTATTCCATTTTTCCAGTTTTCTATGTGATGTATAATCTCACCAGGATTATCCAATGATGATTTATTATCAGTCATATAATTATAAAATACACCTTTATTGATATCATATCGTGACAGACCACCAAGATGTGTACCTATATAAAGCATATTATTGGACTCATCATAACACAGACTCTTAATATTATTATGAGGAATTCCATGCGAGGATGATTGCGAAGTAAACTGTTTTACTATTTTCCAATTTCTATCTATACAGCTTATTCCACCACCATCTGTACTTATCCACAAATTGTCGTTTTTATCAATTACCATTTCGCCTATATAGGAATAATATAGACCTGACAATTCTTTTGCCTGATAATCATAATGTATTACGCTGTTTTTTGTTGGATTAAAATAGTTTACTCCTCCAAAATAACTGCCAGCCCATATTGTTCCCTGGCGGTCTTTATAAAGAGAAAATATTGACGGATGATTCAATCCACCTACATATTGAGGAATATTCACCGCAGAATAAATTTTATTTTTTGCATCATATTTCTGAAGTCCCATAAAAGTTCCAAACCATACATTCCCATCGTCATCTTCCACAAATTCACGAATCTGAGGATCAATGATTCCGTTTACTCCATTCGGACACAACGGAACCTTCTCCAGATTATCATTACTTAATCTATAAAGTCCTTTCATTCTGGTTCCAATCCAAAAATCATGTCTCGAATCTTCAAAAATTCTATATATATCTTCTCCATCAAGAATACATTGTTCCTCCCAAACAGCTTTAACAGGTGATATTATTACGCCATTGGTTGTTCCTATATACATATTTTCCTTATTTATATCAATCACATTGATATGTGTATCCTCCGGTAAAATCTTAAAGATTGATTTCTTTTTACTCAGAAGATTATATAAGAAAAGATTATTTTTTTGTGCAAATAGAATATTCCGTAATTGCTGTCACATCTCCTTCAGCATCAATCCTGCTGAACAAGTCCGACTCCACATCATAAGAATATAAGAAGAAATCTGAAATAAAAAATATCTTGCTTCTATCAGAAAGATTATCCGATACTATATATGACACACTATTACCTATCCATAACTTTCCATTTTCACCATTATCCACTTCGCCTTTATATGATGTTATTCTACCACCATCATATACATTCAACCCCTCTCTCGTTCCAAACCACATTCTTCCTAATGTATCTTGACCTATTGCCATAACCGAAGGCTGGGACAAACCGTTATTGACATCAAGATTATGAAAATATTGTGCATTCAGTTTAAGTGACACAATTGCAAGGAATATAAATACAATCAAATACACTTTCCTAATCATAGTAAGAATATAATCTAAACTTTTTCTAATCAACATACTTTATATAATACACTCACAGAGTTTAAAGTTATAGAAATTTATTGTCTAAGTAATAGTTTTTGAGAAAGAATTTGTATTAGAAATGTAAAAATCTCCTTTTATACCGAAAGTAAAATATATGTTTTTATATATCTTTGTAAAGAACAATAATCTTGAATCTTATATGAGAACCGTAAAACTGATAACATGTTATAAATTATTTCAGACAAGAGTGATAAAAGGTACACCTGAAAATGAAGGAATTACCATGCTATCTGAGTCTCCTCCGGGAACGGAACACTGGGAATATGTCTGTAAAGACTGTGGAAAAGCATTTGACAAACCTGTAGGAAAAATACTATCACTTAATTTTATGACTAATATATGAAAAAAATTATCTTTTCAATTATTTGTATTTTATGTTGTTCTTTCGGAATTAATGCGAAAGAAACTAACTTACTGGAAAACAGCCTCACTATTGAACAGCTGAAAACAGCATTACTGCCAACTGAACAGTGGATAAATTATCCTTCTTATAAGGACCGCTCGGAATGGGACAGACGTATTCCTTCCGATATTCGCGAGAACATTATCAAGGAAGGTGAAAAGGCCTTGTCATATCAATGGAAGCCTGATCTTGCGACAGACTATCTGGCTTATAAACGTAATGGACAAATTCTGACCGGCAGGAAAAACCAGATGACACTTAATACTCTTCTTTTAGCAGAATTGGTGGAAGGTAAAGGACGTTTCATAGACGCCATTATAAATGGTGCATGGTTTCTGTGTGAAGTTTCATGGGTACATTCTGCTCATGCCTATTTCCAGAAAGATCAGTCCGGACTTCCCGATCCTGAAGAACCTACAGTAGAACTTGTAGTTGCAGATATAGGAGCTCAAATGGCCTGGATATATTATTTTTTACATGAGGAATTGGATAAAGTCAGCCCTCTAATAGCCAAAAGAATAAAAAATACAGTTTATGAACGATTGATAAATCCTTATTACGCGCGCACTGATTATTGGTGGATGGGATTTACAGGAAGAGAAGTAAACAACTGGAATATCTGGATCAATTATAACATGCTGCAAGCTGTGTTGTTACTGGAAAATGATCCTTCTGACAAAGCAAAATATATTTTCCAGCTAATGCGTTCTGTTGATTATTATATTGATGTACAAAATCCAGACGGTGCATGCGAGGAAGGACCATCTTATTTCGGCCATGCAGGAGCTAATCTGATAAAGTTTCTTGATTTGCTGGATAGAGCAACCGGAGGTAAAGTAAATATATTCTCGAATGAGAAAATAAAGAATATAGGTAGCTATATACGCAGAGTAAATATAAACGACCAGTATTTTGTGAACTTTTCAGATGCAGCTGCCAGATGTTTTGTAAGTCCAGGAGCAGTATATTTGTATGGCAAAAGAATAAACGACAGACAGTTAATGGGATTTGCTTCCGATTTCGCACGTAATAATGACTGGAAAAACAAATTACACACAGGTAGCTTGTTTGCCAGGTTGCTGGATGATGTATTGGATGCCCAAGAAATTCTGGATGGTGAAGGCGCTTCTATTGAAGAACTCTCTTATTATTTTGAAGACAGTCAACTAGCAGTAGCAAGAGACTCACGCCAATCTGACAAAGGTTTCTATTTTGCCGCACATGGAAGCAATAATGGAGTACCTCACAATCATAATGACGTAGGTAGTTGTATGTTGTATTTTAATGGAAAGCCTGTTTTAATAGATGTTGGAGTGGGAGTTTATACCAAGAAAACATTTAGCAGCGAACGTTATTCAATATGGACTATGCAGTCAGGATATCACAATCTTCCTACAATAAATGGTTTAGACCAACATGATGGAAAACAATATCGTGCAAAAGATGTAAGATTTTCAGACAAAGGTAGGAATGTTTTTTTCAGTGCCGATATAGCTTCTGCATATCCTAAAGAAGCCGGAGTTTCCAGTTGGATCCGTTCTTATACTCTTAAACGCAATCGTGAATTTATAGTTTCTGACCAGTGGAAATTAGAAAAACTGAATGATAACTCACAGCAGATATTGAATTTCATGACTGTATGTACTCCGGAAGTGAAGAATGGATGTTTGTTATTAAAACATTCAGATTTCACACTAAAAATGAAATTTGATAACGATGTATTCAAGCCTACTGTAGAAACTATTCCTCTCAATGACAAGAATTTGACATCAAACTGGAAAATGACACATATTTATCGTATCAGATTAAATATAATAAAGCCTTCTATTACAGGAAAGACACAAGTTACAGTGAGTAAAGCCGATTGATACGCTAATGACTATATATAATAATAGCTGTTTAAACAGTGTTCAAATACTGTTTAAACAGCTATTTATTTATTTGATTATTATTATCTTACGATATTTACTTCAGCCACTCCCACACGGTCATCGTTAAGCAATATTCTCAGGTCGCTGGCTGTTGTTCCCTTAAATGTATAAGTTATCGGTTTACCATATTCGGTTACTGTTCCATTATAAACTGTTAGGAACTGTCCTCCACCACCTGAAAGCTGTATTTCGAATGTTGAAGGAAGATTATTCTCACGCACGAAAGTTATCGACACTTCATCCACCTTAGGATTTCCTTTCAGTGCAAATGTCAGATAATCACCCTTGTTTCCTTGCCAGTAAGTGGTGTTGTCACCATCCAAAACTTTCATCACATCTTCCGGATTTGTGCTTGCCGATACCGGTTTTTCTGATTTCTCGGCTTCCAAACGTGCGTTACGTATATGATAATCCTCTACATTAAGCACTACAGACTGTCTGATATCCTCGGATGATGCTCCTGCCATTACTACAAACTCTCCTGGTTCTACCACCCACTTCATATCTGCATCAAGAAGTTCAAGATGCTTTCTGTCGATAGTAAATTTCACTTCTTTTGTTTCTCCCGGCTGCAAATGAACACGTTCGAAACCGGCAAGATTCTTTTCGTACGTTGTGACACTGCTCACTACATCTCGTGTATATAACTGTACTACCTCATCTCCTGCCATGTTTCCGGTGTTTTTTACTTTCAGAGTTACTGTTGCAGTCTCTTTTGGAGTGATAACCTTAGGGCTTATCTGTATATCAGAATATTCGAAAGTAGTATAACTTAAACCATAACCGAATGGATAAAGCGGACCATTGATGCGTGACATATTTCCTTTGAGACCTGGATTTTTTCCTCCATCAACCTGCGAAGCAGGCTTTGCAGGGAAATTAAACGGTATCTGTCCTACAGTTTTAGGGAATGTTACAGTGAGCTTTCCACCCGGATTATAATCGCCAAACAATATATCAGCAACTGCTGTTCCACCTTTTGAACCAGGATACCATGCTTCAAGGATTGCAGGAACAAACCTGTCAGCCCAGTTCACAGATAGCGGACGACCGTTTATCAAAACAAGAACAACTGGTTTTCCGGTAGCTTGAACAGCCTGAAGTAACTGCAACTGACGTCCCGGAAGTTCAAGACTTGTACGCGACTTGTTCTCTCCGCATGTACGCTGTCCTCCTCCCAAAACAACTACAGCAACATCAGATTTCAATGCGTTTTCAACAGCTATGTCAATTTCCTTTTTCTCGTCTGCAGTAAGCGGATAGTCTATGATTTCACTCTCAGGCCAGTTTGCGTCAACAAGGTCGCAACCTTTAGTGTAAAGCACTTCGGCCTTTCCTGAAACTTTATCCTTTATACCCTCAAGTACTGTAGTAACATCCACTGCAAGAGGACCATAGTGTGTCAATGCATAACCTTCTTCGTTTGCATTAGGACCACAAACAGATATAGTCTTCACTTTATTTATATCCAAAGGAAGAGTATTATTATCGTTCTTCAGAAGTACAATACTTTCGCGGGATGCCTGAAGAGCCAGAGCTTCATGTTCAGGGTTTTCAACAACCTTGTCAGCTTCTGCCAATTGCATCTGGTAAGGCGAATCGAACAATCCAACTAGGAATTTTACTCTTAATATATCACGTACTCTGTTATTGATAGTCTCTTCGCTAATACCTCCTTCTTTTACAAGTTCTCTTAATGGTTTTACATACGATTCAGGAGAACGGAAAGTACATCTGACATTTAGTCCAGCCTCAACACTCTGACGCACGGCCTCTTTCATATCTTTTGCAGTCCCGTGTTTGGTATACAGATATTCCACAGCATCACTGTCCGAAACTACATATCCACGGAATCCCATTTCTCCACGCAAACGCTCTGTGAGCCAATAATAACTGCCTTGAACCGGAATACCGTCGTAATCATTATATGAGCTCATAACACCAAGCAAACCAGTTTCCTGAATCACTCTCTTGAAAGGATATACATGTATCATCTCTACTTCACGTGGCGGCATCTGAGGGTCAACTCGCGCCATACCTTCACGTGCTCCCTTGTTATTGCTGTAAGCTACAAAGTGTTTTGCTGTTGCTGCCACCTGATAGTCTTTTTGCATTCCTTTCACCATCTCTATACCTAGTTCGGCAACAAGATACGGTGACTCACCATAAACCTCTTCGTATCGTCCCCAACGCTGGTCACGACCTACATCAAGAATAGGTGCATAAACATTGGTATATCCCAACATGCGTGCCTCATATCCGGTTATTTCTCCTATACGGCGCACAAGATTTCTGTTCCATGTGTGTCCGATACCGAGTTGGGTAGGGAAGTTAGTAGCACGATAACTCTCCACTCCGCGGATACCTTCGTTAGTGAAATCAACAGGAATACCAAGTCTGGTTTCTTCTACAAAGAACCGTTGTACCTCGTTCAAAGCCCATGCGTGACGTGATGCCGGCCATACGTTAGGATTGTCCGATGGAGGAAGTCCCCACTGCTGAAAGCCATTAAGATGTTCGTCTATGGCACCTATACCATCTTTCCACAATGAATTTTTCCATTCTGGAGTAGGAAGGTCATCTTTTAGTACACGTTTGTAACCATAAAGAGTTACCATCTGACATGTTTTCTCTTCCATGGTCATCTGGCTCAGAAGGTCTTCAATACGACTGTCAAGTGGCGCAGAAGGATCTTCATAAACATCCTTTACACCATTCTTGTTGAAATCTATCCATCCTTTATGGTATATTTCCTTTTTTACAGGCTTATAAACGGAAGGAATTTTTTGAGCGGAAACCAATGTTCCACCAAAAGCTAAAAGTGATAATGTGATTAATAATTTCATATAAATGGTTTTGAATAAGGTTTGTACTTTGCACAAAGATAATTAATAATAGATTATACACCAATTATATAAACCATATTCACAAAAAAAAGTGCTTCGTAAATCAATACGAAGCACTAGCCTTTATCCCTGCATCTTCCAGCATATGTAATATTCTGTCCAATTCCTCATGAGTAGCTTTCTGAAGATGAGTGTCCGGTGTCTCACGGTCGATGGTATAAATCATAACCTGACGCGGAGCAATCTGCTTTACAGCTTCAAGCCACGGAAGCACATAATCATCATGTGTATTATCAACATCCACACCTTCGTCTGTAGCTCCTTTCAGGAACATGGTCTGGATTATCAACTGACCGTTAAATGCTTTCATACAGTCGATTATGCGGTTCAGATCATAGTTTCCAACAGGTTTATCAACAGTGTTTATATAGTCGATATTAACCGTATCAAGCTTCAGGATATTATTGTCAACTTTCATCAGGGCATTGAAGACTTCCGGTTTATGAATGAATGTTGAATTGCTCAATACGCTTACTTTAGCCTGTGGAAAATACTTATCTCTAAGCTCAATCGTATCGTCTATGATTTCTGCAAAATGAGGATGAGCAGTAGGTTCACCGTTTCCGGCAAATGTCAACACATCAGGAAATGGTCCGTTTGCTTTCATGTCAATAAGCCTTGCTTCAAGAGCTGTCTTTACTTCTTCACGTGTTGGAAGTTTCTTTTTCGGACGATGGTCTTTATTATAACCGCACTCGCAATAAATACAGTCGAAAGAACAGAACTTACCGTCTGCAGGCAGAAGATTAATTCCTAATGACACTCCAAGACGACGGCTGTGTATAGGTCCGAAAATAGGAGAAGGGTATATTATTGTTGACATTGTTTTTTGTAATTTTATAGTTGTTAGCTATTAGTTGTTAGTTAGACGCAAAAATAAGGAAAATATCAGTACGTTATCAACATGCGGTTACCATTTTATTCTCAACTGAAACTGTATGTCAGCCTTGTTATTACCCTGAATTTCTTCTGTACCTGAGCTGATGGTATTTCTGTCGGTATAGTGTGTCCATCCGAATTTAGCCTGAAGCATTAGGAATTTCCTGTAATTATACTGTAATTTAAATGCTGTCCTTGTTCCTTTTCCATAAAACGAAGACATGGAAAAGGCATAAAGCAATCCCGGTTCATAAAGATATACACGTGAGTTATAATCATCTGTTGAAAACCAAGCACCGCTTACGGATGCTTTCACCGGAAACGATCCATGACCTAAATTGGCCAAAGCAGAAAGCAGAAAACCGTTTGCAGTTCCCTGACCTAAATATCCTGTATTGGTATAATCTGCCAAAACTTTAACAGAGTTATTATCATTCAGTGAATAATTTACCTGATACCTTGCTCTATGACGGATATATGGCAAAACATACTTCCCACCATCGTCTGCAGTATAGTTCTGAGCCTTGTTTTTTACACTGTACTTTATCAACATAGACAGTGAATTGCTATGTGAATAACTCAACTGGCAAACTCCCTCTATTCCCGATGTACCTGCCATATCCACACGATATCTTTTCCATGGAAAATAGAAGTAATCAACATAGCATAATAACTTTGTATTCCGTATAGCACTGGTTTCCAGACATAAATAAACACCTGTTTCATTCTGGGTCCTTGAGTTTTCACCAAAAGAATTTGCATAAAGACTCTGATATTTTTTGTCATAATATCTGTTGATAAGTGTTATATCTGTATCAACAGTCGGTGAATAACACAAAGAATTGATTGTTGCGATTGCTCCACATTTGTCAACTGCCGTCTCTCCGGAAATCATAAGTTTGTTAAAGAAAAATTTATAGAATACCCCGGCATTGAAAAAATCCTTTCCACGCGGATAGTAATGATTGTAAATCTGATAATCAGGATTCAACACTTTATTAAAACAGTTATAAACAGCTGTTAATCCATATTCAACATTCTTTCCATTATATGTTAAGTTACTGCCTGTCACGTGATTATATATAGTATTTTTCTTTTCAATATCCTTATACAGTCTATGATATCCATCAGTTTTCAACGACCTTATGAACTGGTTTTCAACACGTGCATCCATATTTCTGAACGAATAGAAAAGCGTCGCATCCCATCTTTTCGAAAATTTATAAGTAGCAGCTATTCCCTGAAGATAATTATATTCTCCAGTAGAAGTGTATTTTAAAATTCCCTGTCCGGTACGCCTCAGCGATGAAGATGAAGTATATTTCCCCATACTGAAACCCATGTTCATAACAAGTCCGTATCCAAATGATGCCTTATAATTACCTAAAGTCACAGACTTGAACCGACCAATATTCTGCAAATAAAGATAAGCTGAATAAAAGTCATATCCCTTCCTGTTATAAAGTCTGAAGAAAGGTTCACCAGAATCTTTCTCTGCTGTAATTCCGAAATAAACCTGCTTATTATACTCAAATCTGTAACGCATGTTATTATATAACGAACTGCCATAATACTTTTTGTTAGGACTGTCAATAAGCACATTATCAGGATAGTCAGCATATCCTGCTTTCTGATTTAACGGGATATCAACACGTGTTGTTAATTCCTGCCGGTTATATTTCATCATACGCTTGAAACTGAACTTTTCTTCTTCATCCTTAGCCGGACCTATGTAGATGAAATGCTCAAGAAACTTCCTTGTCTGCCAGTCCATTCCTTCCACTCCCAACAATTCATTTTTACTTACCACAGGACCGTACTTATAAACATAATAAAGTATGTTTTCAATCATCTTGTCAGATAGAAAAGGCAACTGTTCAAGCTGCTCTTTCGTCAAAGTGTTAAAATTGAACGGATTTTCGGCTATTTCGGACAATTCTTCATATTGTTCCATCCACGATGACAGATTTTCATCATCCACCGACATTTCACTCCATTCTACAATATCAGACTGAGAATATAAACAAGTTATAAAAACATAACTTATTGAAATATAAAGAAGTAACCTACTTATCCACATTATGTTGATAAAATTATGAACAACAAAAAATAATACTTTTATCAACCATATAATTGTTTTTATTCCTATTTTTGCGTCAATGAGTAAATACATATACATATTGACAATAATGTGCTTTTTAACAATTCCTGAATTGAGAGCACAGGATTCCCCAAATAACAGAGGATATATGGTCAAAGTATGTGTCTATGAAGGAGACACTATACCATATATAACTCTAAGAAATGTATATGTGTACCCTAAAATGAGGTTTAAAAATAAAAAACAGGAAAGATATTATTATCGCCTGGTTAGGGACGTAAAGAAGACACTACCTATAGCAAAGGAAATAAGAAACATTGTAATAGAAACCTACGAATATCTGGAAACTCTCCCCGACGAAAAAGCCAAAGACAAACATATCAAGGCTGTAGAGAAAGGATTGAAGGAGCAATACACCCCAAGAATGAAGAAATTGACATTTTCACAGGGTAAATTGTTGATAAAGTTGGTAAACCGTGAATGTAACCAATCATCATACCAACTGGTTAAAGCTTTCATGGGACCTTTCAAAGCCGGATTCTATCAGACATTCGCCGCACTGTTCGGTGCCAGCCTCAAAAAAGAATACAGACCTGAAGATGAAGACGAGATGGTGGAACGTATAATTACTCTTGTTGAAAACGGACAGCTATAAAACATTTATCCACAATATAAACACATGATTTACAAATGTTTATATTGTGGATAATTACGTTATTAATAATGTTATCAACAGTTATTTCTGAACTCCATAAGCTTGTTGGCAAACTCCCATAACACAATTCCGGCAGTTACGGATACATTAAGTGAATGTTTTGTGCCATACTGAGGTATCTCTATACATCCGTCGCACATGTCAACAACCTCCTGTTTTACTCCTTTTACCTCATTTCCCATTACTATGGCATATTTCTTGTCCCTATCCAGAACCATATCACCAAGCATCGTACTACCTTCGCACTGTTCTATCGACAATACTGTATATCCAGCTTCATGCAACTCATTTACAGCATCCTGTGTGTTCTGACAATATTTCCAGTCAACTGTATTTTCTGCCCCCAAAGCCGTCTTGTGCATCTCTGCATTAGGAGGAGTGGCTGTAATTCCGCAAAGATATATCCTGTTGACAAGAAAAGCGTCCGAAGTACGGAATACGGCACCAATGTTGTGCAAACTTCTCACTTCATCAAGTACAACTACCAAAGGAAGCTTGTCCGCCTCCTTGAATTCTTCCACCGTCAGACGGTTCATTTCCGTTATTTTCAGCTTTCTTATTTCAGACATACTATATATTTACAATTACTGTCCGCAAAGATAAAAACAATATTAATAACCCTGTTGAAATCTGTTGAAAAGGTGTATAAAACGTGTAGAAAACATGAGAATAGATTTTTAAAACTATTTCTTGCATTTATGAATCAAACATTTATAAGAATCTGGAAACCAACAATCCAAAAAACTTACCTGAAAGTTTCCGAAACAATTTGAACACAATTTTAATAAGAAATGAATAGTTGATAAACAGAAAGTTTTTAACTTTGCACAATATCAACAAAATGTTAATATACCAACTAAGTACTGAATTATCAGCACTTAACGCTGTTGAATCGTTATTGATACAGTAAGCACTTATATTAATAACTTAAAAAGCAAGAAATACAGTATTATTTTTGCCAACACAATCAACAGCCTATTAATAGCATCATAGGATTTCTTTTAAAAAGAAGAAAAAATAAAATATTTATAGTTATGAAAGAAGAATGGTTGAAAAAGGGTTATGTGGATGAACCCGTAGATAAGACACTGGACTTGAAAGCCGAGATAGACAAGCTCCGCAAGGAAAAGAATGCCGTGATATTGGGGCACTTCTACCAGGCGGACGAAATACAGGAAATTGCCGATTTCATTGGCGACAGCCTTGCGCTTGCCCAGTGGGCAGCAAAGACCGATGCCGAGATAATAGTGATGTGCGGTGTCCACTTCATGGGAGAGACTGCGAAGATACTGTGTCCCGACAAGAAAGTTCTCATACCGGATTTCAACGCAGGATGTTCGTTGGCCGACAGCTGTCCTGCCGACAAGTTTGCCGAGTTCGTTAAGCAGCACCCTGACCACACCGTAATTTCATACGTCAATACAAGTGCGGCAGTCAAGGCTGTGACAGACGTTGTGGTTACATCTACCAATGCCAAACAGATAGTGGAAAGCTTCCCTGCCGACCAGCCAATGATCTTCGGTCCGGACAAGAACCTTGGAAACTATATACATTCCGTTACAGGACGAAATATGCTTCTTTGGGACGGAGCATGCCATGTACACGAAAAATTCTCTGTAGAGAAGATTATAGAGCTTAAAAAGCAGTATCCTGATGCCGATGTACTGGTACATCCTGAGTGTAAGGGAGCGGTAGCCAAGCTGGCAGACAAGATAGGTTCTACTGCAGGATTGCTGAAACATGCAATTAACAGTGACAAGAAAGATTTTATAGTAGCTACTGAAAGCGGAATACTGTTCGAGATGCGACGCAAATGTCCTGATAAGAACTTTATTCCTGCACCTCCTGAAGACAGTACCTGTGCGTGCAATGAATGTAACTTCATGCGCCTGAACACTCTGGAGAAACTCTATAACACATTGAAATACGAATGGCCTGAGGTTGTGGTGGACGAAGCGATAGCTAAAGAAGCCATAAAACCAATAAAGCGTATGCTTGACATATCTGCTAAACTTGGATTGTAAAATTTGTATTTTAACAATTAACATAAATGCTCCATGTTGTTAACAAACATGGAGCATTTTCTTTATTTATTAAACTATGTTATAAAGCATAGATTTTTGGCTGAAATACTTGCAGATTACCAGAAAGTCCGTACCTTTGTACTGTGTTTTTCATAGTATTAGATTTTAAGGTTAACAAAGGTTGGAGTACAGCGGTACTCCTTTTTTTATGTCTATACGTTTCGTCATATATTAAGTCGTATATTAATCGGATTTTCCTTATTGATATGTTTTAAAAAAATGACAGTCCGTTTTGATCAAAACGGACGCCCGTTTTAAATAGAATGGACGCCCATTTTAAGTAAAACGAACGCCCGTTTAAAAATCAACTATTCTGCATATGATTTATTACAATTCGAAATAAATATTCTATATATATTTGTATATTTGTCGATGTATATATTGATAGTCACAAATTAAAAACGAATAACCTTTTAGTCATATAATTATGAAATCATTAAAACTTAGAACTTTAGCTTTTATAGCCCTTAACAGCATTGCTGTGTCAATGCCGGTTTTTTCACAATCATCTTATGTACCTTCCGAGAGTAATTTACAGGCACGCAAAGAATTCAGCGACAGTAAATTTGGAGTGTTCATCCATTGGGGAATTTACAGTATGTTTGGTCAGGGTGAATGGTATATGACTAATGCAGGTATCAACTGTCATGAATATGCCAAGGCAGCCTCAGGTTTCTATCCTATACGTTTCGATGCAAAGGAATGGGTTTCCGCCATAAAGGAGGCCGGTGCCAAGTATATTTGTTTTACAACCAGACATCATGACGGATTTTCCATGTTTGATACAAAATATTCGGATTATAATATTGTAGATGCCACTCCATTCAAGCGCGATGTAGTGAAAGAACTGGCAGAGGAATGTAAGAAACAGGGTATAAAACTGCATCTTTATTATTCGCATCTCGACTGGACACGCGAGGATTATTATCCATACGGACGAACAGGTAGAAACACCGGTCGTACAAAACATGGAAACTGGAATGATTATTTTAATTTTATGAACAACCAGTTGACAGAGCTTCTGACCAATTACGGGCCTATAGGCGCAATCTGGTTTGATGGAATGTGGGATCAGCCGGATGATTTCGATTGGCGTCTTGACGAACAGTATTCATTGATTCATAAGCTTCAGCCTGCATGTATGATTGGAAACAATCATCATAAGAAACCGATAGAGGGTGAGGATTTCCAGATGTTTGAACGCGATCTGCCGGGAGAAAACAATGCTGGACTTTCTTCTGAATCTGAGATAGGACAGCTTCCTCTTGAAACTTGCCAGACTATGAACGGAATGTGGGGATATAAGATTCAGGATCAGAATTATAAATCGGTTTCCGAACTTATAAGACTTCTTGTCAGAGCATCCGGTAAAGGAGCAAATCTGTTGATGAATGTAGGTCCTCAGCCTAACGGTGAAATTCCTGCTGTAGCTTTGGAACGTCTGAAAGGTATGGGTGAATGGCTTTCCGAGTACGGTGAAACTGTTTATGGCACAACAAGAGGTGATGTTATGACAGCTGATTGGGGAACGACAACCAGAAAAGGAAATACACTGTATGTACATATACTTACAGACAATATGCCACAGTTTGTTACCTTGCCTTTGAAAGATAAAGTAGTGAGTGCAGTAAATCTGAATACTGGTACCAAGGTTTCTTATGAAAAAATAAAAGGAGGAATAGTTCTGCATACAGACAATCTGGAGCCGGAAATTGACTGTATAGTTGAATTGAAGTTAAAATAATTATTACATCTATGAACAAACTCATAAATCTATTATTAGGAGGCTTGCTGTTGGCTTTTCCTGCAGGAGCACAAAACAAAAATATCTATCACAAAGGTTGGATAGATTTCAACAAGAATGGTGTGAAGGATATTTATGAAGATTCTTCACAGCCTGTTGAAAAGAGGGTTGAAAACCTGTTGCTGCAGATGAACATCAATGAGAAGACTTGTCAGTTGGCAACACTCTATGGATACGGGCGTGTATTGAAGGATTCTCTTCCTACAGAAAATTGGAAAAATGAAATTTGGAAGGATGGAATAGCCAATATCGACGAGATGCTTAATGGCGTAGGGGGAAAGTCGAAGTTGGTAGAGCAGATGCTCTATCCGTTCAGCAATCATGCTGAGGCTATAAACAAAATCCAAAAATGGTTTGTAGAGGAGACAAGACTTGGTATTCCGGTTGATTTCAGTAATGAAGGTATTCACGGACTTAATCATACCAAGGCAACTCCCTTGCCTGCTCCAATAGCAATAGGAAGTACATGGAATAAGGAACTTGTGTATAGAGCAGGAGAGATAGTGGGACAGGAAGCTAGAGCTTTGGGATATACTAATGTATATGCTCCTATCCTTGATGTGGTTCGTGATCCCAGATGGGGACGTACTCTGGAGTGTTATGGTGAGGACCCTTATCTGATAGCATCTATGGGAACACAGATGGTGGATGGAATACAGTCGCAGGGTGTTGCATCCACACTGAAACATTTTGCTGTATATAGTGTTCCGAAAGGTGGCAGGGACGGTAATTGCAGAACAGACCCGCATGTCGCTCCAAGGGAAATGCATCAGATTTATTTGTATCCTTTCAAGAAAGTGATTCGCGAAGCACATCCGATGGGAGTGATGAGCAGCTATAATGATTGGGACGGTGTGCCTGTTACAGCCAGCTATTATTTCCTTACCGAACTTCTGAGAGAAGAGTATGGTTTCGACGGATATGTGGTAAGCGACAGTGAGGCTGTGGAGTTTGTTCATACAAAGCATCGTGTAGCGGAAACATATGATGAGGCTGTACGTCAGGTTCTGGAAGCCGGATTGAATGTCAGGACTCATTTCACTCCGCCTTCTGATTTCATTATGCCTATCCGCCGTCTTATCGAGGATAAGAAAATATCTATGGCTACGATAGACAAGCGAGTGAGTGAAGTGTTGAGTGTGAAATTCCGCCTTGGACTTTTCGACCATCCTTATGTGGAGAAAATAAAAGAATCCGATAAAGTTGGAGGTGTGGATCGTAATATGGATTTTGTTAAGCAGATGCAGCAGCAGTCTCTGGTACTGCTGAAAAACGATGGAAATCTTTTGCCTCTTGACAAAAACAGGATAAAGAAGATACTTGTAACCGGTCCTCTGGCTGATGAAAGTAATTTCATGGAAAGCCGTTACGGTCCGAACAGATTGGAGAAAGTAACGGTACTGAAAGGTTTGCGCAACTATCTTCAAGGCAGTGTGGAGGTGGATTATGCCAAAGGTTGTGATATAATCAATGAAGGATGGCCTTCAACGGAAATATTGTCTGAGCCTCTTTCGGATTCAGAAAAGGACGGTATTCAGAATGCTGTTGAAAAGGCTGAGGATTGTGATGTCATTATAGCTGTGTTGGGAGAAGATGAATACAGGACTGGTGAAAGCCGTTCGCGTACTTCGCTTGATCTTCCCGGACGCCAGCAGGAATTGCTTGAAGCCTTGTATGCTACAGGGAAGCCTGTTGTATTGGTATTGATAAACGGACAGCCACTGACTATCAACTGGGCAGATAAGTATATACCTTCAATTCTAGAAACATGGTTCCCAAGTTGTCAGGGAGGAACAGTAATAGCCGAAGCACTGTTTGGTGATTATAATCCGGGTGGAAAACTCACTGTTACTTTCCCAAAATCTGTCGGTCAGATAGAGTTGAACTTCCCTTTCAAGCCCGGTTCACATGGAAGTCAGCCGGGATTCGGTCCTAATGGTTCCGGTTCTACACGTGTGTTGGGTGAGCTTTATCCTTTTGGTCATGGACTGAGTTATACAAGTTTTGAATATTCCGATATGAATGTTTCTCCTCTTGAGCAGGGAACTCAGGGAAATTATACAATAACTTTCAACATCACCAATACTGGAAAGCGTCAGGGAGATGAGGTTGTCCAGCTTTATGTACGCGACAAGTATAGCAGTGTCATAGCATACGATTCTGTATTGCGCGGTTTCGAGCGTGTCTCCTTAAATCCGGGCGAAACAAAACAGGTGACATTTGAACTTACTCCTGGGGATTTACAGCTGTTGGACCGTAATATGCAATGGACAGTAGAACCAGGTGAATTTGAATTCATGATAGGTGCCTCAAGCAAGGATATAAAGTTGAGAAAGACGGTAAAGGCATTATAATGGGAATTTAATTATTTTCTGAAAGATGATATACTTTATATGTAGTCTGGAAAGTAATCAGTATTTTTGCCGTTAATTATGAGAAAAACAATTATTTCCATCCTGATGATGTGTGGCGTTTTTCAGATTGGAACGCCGTTCATCTATGCACAGACAGCTGTTGATAGAGGTCTGAACAGTATTAACCGTGTTTCTGCCGAAGCTATTGTCGGTTTTCTGGCAGACGATGAACTACAAGGTAGAGAAGCCGGAACAATATATTCGCGTATTGCGGCACGTTATCTGGCTGCCAGTCTGAAAGAGGCAGGTATTAACCCTCTCTATGGTGACAGTTATTTCCAGCATTTTGAGGCCTGTGCCAAAGAAAGGCAACAGAAAGGAGCTCGCTGGCAGGTTCATCCTGATTCTATCTCTAGTTTGAAGAATGGTACATACCGTGTATTACGCATGGCTAATGTATTGGGTATTATCCCCGGAGAGAAAACTGACGAATATGTTATTGTTGGTGCACATTTCGATCATTTGGGTGTTGATGAGACTCTAGCTAATGATCCTATTTATAATGGAGCTGACGATAATGCATCTGGCGTTTCGGCTGTATTGCAGATAGCGCGTGCCTTTAAGGCAAGCGGTAAGAAGCCAATGCGAAATGTTGTAATTGCTTTTTGGGATGGTGAAGAGAAAGGATTGTTGGGTTCACGCTATTTCGTACAGAGTTGTGATTTTATCGGCAAAGTAAAGGGGTATTTGAATTTTGATATGATAGGGCGTAACAGCAAACCAGACAATCCGAATCATGTAGTTTACTTCTATACTGCTTCGCATCCGGCTTTCGGAAAGTGGCTTAAAGATGATATCATCCGCTATGGACTTCATCTGGAGCCTGATTATCGTTCATGGGATCGTCCTGTAGGAGGTAGTGATAATGCATCTTTTGCTGTACTTGATATACCTATTATATGGTATCATACAGACGGACATCCTGATTATCATCAGCCATCGGATCATGCAGACAGGCTGAATTGGGAAAAGGTGGTGGATATAACCAAGGCTTCTTTTCTTAATATGTGGAATTTGGCGAATGAATCGGATTATTGATTGTTTACGGTCAGGAATTTAAGGTTCTTATATAATTGAATAGGCTGTCCCAAATATTTGAGGCAGCCTATTTTACTAATGAGAAACTTAGTCCAGTATTTAGTCTTTGTATTATTCTGCTGTAATTTCAATTACGTGGCTCTGGGTATGTGCAAATCCGAATACTTCTAGTCCTACTTTCATCAGATAATCACCTGAATAAACCTTTCCGTTTGATTTGAATGTTGATTTGGCACCAGGCATAAGGTTGATTTCTTCTACTTTATACATTTTGTTTGCATCAAGTCCCTGAAGTTTCACGTTCATCAGTTTTTCCTGATAGCGTGGGTGGATGTCGTAGGCGAACAATACTGCTTTGTTCTGGTCTTTACTAACATAGTTCACTGCCATGTGGTTTGACTTGTATGGTGAAACCAGACGGTACTGGTCACCGTCCATGATTGCAGGATTCAGTCTCTTCCAGTTGCTAACGGCAGTCTGGCAGTATTCCAGTTCTTCTGCACTCATTTCTTTAAGACCTATATCGAAACCGAGCTTGCACATAGAAGCTACATCGGTACGGAATTTCACTGAAGTGTTCTTGTTCCAGCTTGTAACGTGTGCACACATAGCTTTTGCAGGGAAGAACTGTGAGAATCCCCACTGAATGTAGATACGTTCTATAGGGTCTGTGTTATCGCTGCACCAGAATTCAGTGAAATATTTCAGTGCTTCGTAGTCGCAACGTGCACCACCACCTGAGCAAAGCATCATAGGAACGTTAGGGTAGTTTTCGTTCACTCTCTTCATTACGTTATATACACCGCGTACGTGGTCGATATACATGTTGCCCTGTTTGTTCTTCAGGTATGGAGAGTAGATGTTTGTGATAGGGCTGTTGCAGTCCCATTTGAAGAATGCTATTTCAGGATTTTCCTTCATCAGGTTTTCCACTACACTGTAAACATAGTCCTGTACTTCAGGATTACTCAAGTCAAGAACAAGCTGGTTACGGTAGTAGTACATATTTCTGTTTTCATCGTGGATAGCCCATTCAGGATGTTTTTCGAAAAGTTCACTCTTAGGATTTACCATTTCTGGTTCAATCCATATTCCGAATTTTACTCCGGCTTCTTTTGCGGCATCTACAAGTGCAGGAACACCGCCAGGTAATTTGCTGTGAGTCACTTCCCAATCACCAAGTCCTGCTTTGTCGTCTTTACGGGGATATTTGTTTGCAAACCATCCATCGTCAAGAAGGAACATATCTACACCAAGGTGTTTTGCTTCTTTCATCAGTTCTGCAAGGATTTCCTGATTGAAGTTGAAACCTGTATTCTCCCAGTTGTTAAGCAATGTAAGTCTGCTGCCTTTACCGTCTTTCAGGCTGTGGTTTCTAGCCCAGTTATGTAGGTTACGGCTACCCTCGGAAGTACCATTGCTGCTCATGGTAAAGATGAATTCAGGAGTAGTGAACACTTCGTTTTTAGGAAGTTCATAGTTTGATGCGTATGGGTTGATGGCAGGAATGACGCGAAGGTTGCCTACGTTATCAACTTCGAAAGTGAAACGGAAGTTACCTGTCCATCCCAATGTACCCATCAGTACATCACCCTGATTTTCTGCTACTGGCTGGTCTAATCCTACTTCAAAGAATGGGTGTGTATGCATTGCTGCACGGCTTCCAAGTTTTGTATCGATTACTTTCTTTCCAAACTGAAGCTGTTGACTGCTCATCTGTGCTTCTTTAGCCCAATCGCTGCTGAATTCTGTCAGATAGTATGATGTGCGGTTGAAATAGAGCATTGTCGAAGCATAAGTGGAAAGAATGATAGGTTTCTTTTCCTGATGCTTTATTTCACTCCATGTCTTGATCACATTTTCTTCAGGATATGCCACATAGTGTAGTGTAACATCTACAGGATATTTGTCATCGCGAAGATTGATTGTAGTTTGTGTGCCGCCTTCCACTTCTTTTGTAGATGAAGATACATAATATAAGTATGTAGATGTCTTTCCATCGTTGTGAGTGATTGATATTGCTGGTTCATAATATTCTTCGTTGCCGGAACCGCTGTAAACTTCCCATCCGCGCTGGCTTACGCTGCCGTCTGAACCAGCATGTATATCCCATTGGAAATTGTTTATGTCTTCTTCGTGAAGAAGTTTTTCACCAAGATATGTCTGATACAAACGTCCGTTGTCTCCTACCTGGAGTATAAGGTCTGTTTGGTTTGTTGATATACGGAATACTTTGTTTTCCGCATTTGCCTGAAATGCTGCACATACCAGTGCACTTGCGATAATTAACTTTTTCATGGTTTTACTATTTGGTTTTTATGATTTTAAAATTTTATACTTGCGCTGAATTCTACTGTGAACGGACGTAGATAAGTACCACTCATGTAGCATCCTGCATATTTTGAAGCTTCGTCTTTGGTAATAAGTTCCGAACCGTTTATAGTTCCTTTGGCTCCTTTTTGATTTAGGAAGTTTACTACTGTTACTCCGAGGTCGAAGTTCTTATTTACAGCCCAGTTGATGCCTCCGAATGTTTCCCAGCGTCCGTTGAAGTAAAGAGCTTCCTGAAGGTTGGCATATGTTTTTCCAAAGTAACGGAAACTCAACCACAAACGCAAGTCTTTTGTTATATTATAGCTTGGATCTAATTCTACAAGTACCTGAGGGATTTCCTTTACAATCATGTTGTTGGCATTTACTCCCATTTCCGAACCGTCGCTGAATGTTACGCTGGCATTATAATTCTTATATACAGGTTTCTGATAAGTGAAAAGTGCGTGCAGATGGAAACCTTTGAACGGGTCTATTTCTGCTGATGTAGTCCATCCTAATGTCTGTATATCATATATAAGGAGTACTGTTTTTCCTTCACTTGTTCCAGGTTTGGTCAGGTTCTGCTGGTCGATATTGTTCGATTTAGCTATGTAAGTAACCATCGAAGTCAGGTCAAGCCAACTGTTCTTGTAGAACAACCCTCCACGTATTAATGGAATGGTTACTCTTTTGTATTGTTCTTCTGTAGGACCTGTTCCGGCATATTCGTTTATTCTTGGGAATCGTGTAGCTATTGTACCATCGGCTGTAAGTCCGAATCCTTTAATCATGTTGTATGTCACTCTTGCTGTTGCAGCATAGTTCAGTTTGTCTTTAGTTACGTTTGCAGGAGTTATGAGCGTTCCGTCAGGAGCTGTGTCACCAATATAGAAACCAGAGTAACGTGAATGTGCAATCTGGTCGGCAGACATTCTGTAGTATTCCAGACGTCCACCATAGAACAGATTAAGTTTTGGATTTATCTGCCAATCGTCTGTAAAATACAATGCGAGTTTGTTTTCATATCCTTTGGTGTATTCAGGACTCAGTTCATTGAATCCGCGGAAACGGCTTCCGTCGGCTGCTGTAAGTATTTCAGGATATTCCTGCACCGTACCTGTCCACTGCATTGATGATGAATGATAGTCCAAATGGTAGTACCATTCGTTCAGACCGAGATTCATCTTATGGTTTCCGAATGTTTTTTCAAGTTCTGTGGTGAGGAGAATATTTCTCACTTTGCCAATATGAAGCCATGTGCGTCGTCCTTCGATAAGTCCGCTGTATGGGGTTCCATCAGATAGCGTGTAGCCGTCTTCTGTGGTTACTTCACTTATCGTACTACCTCCAAAGTCTACATAATTGGCTTCAGGTGCATTCATATACTTGAAGTCAAGATTCCATTTCAGACCATTTTCAAAAGTATAGTCCGTAAGCAATGTAACTTCGTGTGAACGGTTGTCGGCCATGTCTCTTAGGTTGCATGTCTTCATCTTTCCGTCCATGATGTCCATATATTCAAATTCTCCGCTGGCAGGACCGTATGAAGCCAGTCCCGGCTCAAATCCAGGTAATTCTTTTATAGAACCATCACCCACATATATAAATGGTGCTGAGTTGAGTTGGTTCAGTGGGTTTCTGCTATATGCATATTTATAGAGAAGACTGATTTTACCTTTGTTCTCATTGAACAGTCTGGTTAAGCCTGCACGATAAATCTGTGTACGGTCGGCGTATTCATCGAACTTAACCTTGAAGGTTCCAGGGTCGAATGTTTGATACATTGTACCAGAATATCTCCATTTATCACCTATTCCACCTGTAACATTCATGTCAAACTGCTGTAGTCCGAAATGATTGGAGCGGTAGTTTAATATACCTTTGAACTTTTTATCACCTATTTTGCTGAATGAGTTTACTGAATAAGCAATATTTCCTGTTTTGATGGCAGATTCTGATGGAGTCATCAATCCTACTTCACCAAGACTGGCATCACTTCGCCAGTGGTACTGAAGTTTGTGTACTGCCGAAGAATATACTGCAGGCAGTCCGTTTTCATATACATTTACATCTTCACTTGGCAGTCCTATCTGTATTTCACGAGGTTTAGTTGCATCAGCTGCATTAAGCATCACGTTTCTTTCGCTGCCATCAGCTTTCTTTGTAGATAGTGAATCCTGTTCAGAAATTCTGAAATCCGAGTCATTTGCTTGCATTGTCATTGTGGGCAATATTGATGCAAGTGCCAAATAGGAAAAGATTTTCTTTTTCATGATAATTTGTTTAAGGAATTAGATATAATGTAGTGTTAAAATTCACAGCAGTAGCTTGTATTTTTCTCATGTCGCAAATGTATTTATGTTTTTTTCATGTTCCTTGTTCAAGTAGATGTCAGGTAGATTGCAGGTAGTTACTATGTATATATAATTATCAGATAATTAATATTTTAGATATATGTGATATATGGCTTAAAGTAGATTTTGATTTATTGGAAACTTTATTTATTTTTGTATTCAGCTCATCGAAATATAATAGTTATGAATAAATTTGCTTTATTGTTTTTGCTTATGATTGGTGTATCGTCTGTATTTGCTTCGGATGATACCAGAAAACTTTATGACGAGCTTGATGCTTTACTTCTTAGAAGGGATGAGTTCTGCCGTGCAAAGGAGGCTCGTATTGACAGTATAAAAAACTTGAAGGATGGAGTGAATGGTTACTCTGGACTGTTCGGGCTTTATAATGATGTCTTTCTCGAATATTATACTTATAGGTCGGATTCTGCATTCTATTATCTGTCACTTGCCGAAAAGATGGCAGTCAGAACATCGGTGGAAAAATACATAGATATGTGTAAGATAAACCGTTCATTACTTCTTGCTACTACCGGATATTTCTCGCAGTCGCTTGAAGTGTTGAATGAGATAGAAAGGGACAGACTTGACCCCTCTCTTATGTTTGACTATTATTCGGCATACGAATGGGTGTATAGTGTATGGAGTGAGTATTCGGCTGATGATACATTTGCTGTTGATTTCAGAAATAAGGAAATGCTTTATAATGATTCAATTTTGCAGGTTTTGGAGCCTACGTCAAAAGAGTTTATGTATTGGAGTGGAGAGTTGAATGCCAGAAAAGGAAATCAGTATGAAGCACAAAAGTTCTATGAAAAGGCTTTGGAGGGTTTAAGAGTTGATACAAGGCTTTACGCGTGTGTTACCTGTGGCTTGGCATTTGCTTATAAGAAACAAGGTAACATGAAGGACTATGAAAAATTTCTTATAATGTCTGCCATTTCAGATATAACATGTCCGTTAAAGGAAAATCTTTCAATGCAGGAACTTGCTATGTTTTTGTATCAGAGTCCTGAACCGGATTTGGTTAGAGCGAACAAATATATCAATTATTCCATGGAAGATGCCATGTTCTATAACAACAGGTTAAGGATGCTCGAGATAGCTAAAAAGTTTCCACCTATAGTAAACACATATCAGAATAAGTGGATTGATAAGAACAGGATACTCGTCAGGTCTATTTATTTCATAAGTTTCTTGGGGGGGCTGCTCGTGCTTGCCATGTTATATATCTTTAGACAGCTGAAACTATTGAGAGCTCAAAGATCTATTGTTACTGATATGAATATGCAGCTTAAAGAGCTTAACTCTGAGTTGTTGAAAACAAACCGTACACGTGAGGAATATGTTAGCCTCTTTATAGAATTGTGTGCTGCATATATTGACAAATTGAACAAATATCAGGATTTGGTAAAGAGAAAGGTAAAGGCAAAACAGGTTGATGATTTGCTCAAGATTGCCAATAGCAGTAAAATGTCGGATAGTGATGCTCGACAATTCTTTGTCAATTTTGATACTGCATTTCTTACACTTTATCCAAATTTTGTTTCTGAATTTAATATGCTTCTGAGGGAAGGGGAAGAGATAGCTCCTACAAAAGGAGAGATTTTGAATACAGAACTGAGAATTTACGCTCTTGTCAGACTTGGTATAAAAGATAGTTCAAGGATTGCTACTTTGTTGTTCTATTCACCTCAAACCATTTATAATTACCGCACTATGGTTAAGAACAAGGCCAGAAACAGAGAAGAGTTTGAAGAACAGGTGAAAAAGGTATGTACTATTGTTTAAAATAGCTTATGTGTTATTTAAATGCTCTGTTTTGCTGTTTTTATTTTTGTATTTTGTTGGTTTTTCTGTTTATTTGTTATTTTTGCACCAAAAATAATAGCAAATGGATTTATCGGCACTAGTAAAGTTATTCAATGATTTCAGTTCGTTGGTTTGGGGATGGCCAATGATAATAATGCTTTTGGGTACACACCTGTTTCTGACTATAAGGTTAAAATTCCCTCAGTTGTATTTGTTCAAGGCTTTGAAACTGTCCTTCTCTAAAGAAGGGAATGCTGATGGTGATGTCAGTCAGTTCGGGGCGTTGGCCACATCGTTGGCTGCGACCATTGGTACGGGAAATATCATTGGAGTGGCAACGGCTGTCGCATTGGGAGGTCCGGGAGCTGTTTTCTGGTGCTGGCTTACCGGTGTGCTTGGAATGTCAACAAAATATGCCGAAGGTCTTCTGGCAGTGAAGTACAGGGTGAAAAATTCTTCCGGCGAAATGATAGGAGGGCCTATGTATGCACTCGAAAAAGGACTTGGTATGAAATGGCTGGGTATATTGTTTTGTGTATTTACGGCTTTAGCGGCTTTCGGTATAGGTAACACCGTTCAGGCTAATTCAATATCACTTCTGCTAAATGAGTCTTATAGTATTTCTCCACATATCAGTGGTCTGTGTATGAGTGTTCTGACAGCTCTTGTGGTGATTTTTGGTGTAAAGGGTATTGCAAAAGTTTGTACAGCTCTTGTTCCTTTTATGGCCATAATGTATGTGTTGGGATGTATTTATATTCTTTTTGTCAATCATGCTTATTTAGGTCAGGCGCTTAATCTTATATTCGAATCGGCATTTTCGGCAAGAGCTTCAGGTAGTGGTTTTGTCGGTACTACCGTTATGATGGCTGCCCGATATGGTATTGCACGTGGTCTTTTTTCCAATGAGTCCGGACTGGGTTCGGCGCCTATTGTGGCTGCAGCCGCACAGACGCGCAATCCGGTGAGACAGGCTCTTGTTTCTTCAACCGGAACTTTCTGGGATACAGTGGTGATTTGTGCTCTTACAGGGCTTGTCTTGGTTAGTAGTATCTTGGCTTATCCTGATATAGACCATACCAGCGACGCGGCTTTGACAAAGATGGCTTTTGCCAAAATTCCATATATAGGAACTCCGGTTCTTTCATTTGGTATAGTGACATTTGCTTTCAGTACTATTTTGGGATGGACATATTATTCGCAGAAAGCGGTGGAATATCTTGGAGGGAAAAAGGTTATGCTTGCATACAGGGTAGTATGGATTATTATGATTTATGTAGGTTCTGTAGTTAATTTGTCTCTTGTATGGAGCTTTGCTGATATAGTCAATGCTTTTATGGCTGTACCAAATCTTATATCATTGTTATTGCTGTCGGGAGTGATAGTGAAAGAGACTAGAAAATATTTGTGGAATAATCGTCTTGATGATTATGATGATTCTTTGTCATGAGTAGAAGTGGTATGTTTTATTAATATTATTATAATGTGTAATATTAAGTGTTATTTTCAAATATTGTAACAGTCTTGAAAAAAATATTCTTTATTTTTTCATTGATTAACAAAGAGTTATCTGTATTCTTGTAATTTTTTTGAAAAAAAAGTTGTACAAAGTATTGCAGGAATAAAAAAAGTGCGTACCTTTGCACCCGCAATCGAAAATGATACGGTTGCTAAACGATAAGTTCTTTGAAAGATTTTAAATAAACAAACAGAATGTAGTACAAGCGTCACATTATATAAATGATGTGATGAAAAGTAAGAATAAACCGTCAATTAGAGATAAAACGGTATCCTGAACAGAGACAAAACGCATCCTGACGGATGTACAAGATATTTTACAATGAAGAGTTTGATCCTGGCTCAGGATGAACGCTAGCTACAGGCTTAACACATGCAAGTCGAGGGGCA
>NZ_JAOQJJ010000021.1:0-40098 GCF_025567135.1 Bacteroides cellulolyticus | reverse complement strand
ATCAGCCTCACTCAATTCAAGCACTTTTATATGTTTCATGATTCAATGTCTAAAATATCATGAGACAATATTAATAATTTATGCTGAATATAAAAATATTTTAGATCACTTACTTAGCATATTAACTTAAATACATAAATCTAGTATAATTATGATAGAACCGGTATATTCTGCAGCTCTCGACAGATATGAAGGAAAGATGAAGTATCGCAGATGCGGTAAGAGTGGAATTCTTCTCCCTGAGATTTCATTGGGATTGTGGCATAACTTTGGCGATGTGGATACATTGTCAAACAGTCGTAAAAAGTTGCATTTTGCCTTCGACAATGGTATAACCCATATAGATTTGGCCAATAACTACGGACCTTCGTACGGTTCGGCGGAAGAGACCTTCGGACATATAATGAAGACATCATTCGCTCCGTATCGTGACGAACTCTTTATTTCTACCAAGGCCGGACATGATATGTGGTCCGGACCATACGGAGAGTGGGGCTCGAGGAAATATCTTTTTGCCAGCCTTAACCAGAGTCTTAAAAGAATGAACCTTGAATATGTCGATATTTTCTATTCCCACAGGTATGACCCTGAAACTCCGTTGGAGGAAACATTGCAGGCGCTCTTGGATATAGTAAGAATGGGCAAGGCATTATACGTCGGTATATCGAAATATCCTGCCGATAAGGCCAGGTTTGCATACGAATATCTGAAGTCTGAAAAAGTACCGTGTCTGTTGTATCAGGGCAGATATAATATTATTAACCGTGAGCCCGAGGAAGAAGGTATTCTGGATGAAGCTTTTAATACAGGTGTTGGCTTTATAGCTTTCTCTCCACTTGCCCAAGGCTTGCTGACAGACAGATATCTGAATGGAATACCCGAAGACTCCAGAGTTGCCAGAGGTGGATTCCTGAAGAAAGAAGCGCTCACTTCTGAGATGTTGGCGAAGATATCTGAGTTGAACAGTATTGCGTTGGAACGCGGACAGACTCTTGCCGAAATGTCATTGGCATGGTTGCTGAAGGATAATAAGGTGACATCCGTGATAGTAGGCGCAAGCTCTGTGGAGCAGTTATCCGATAATATCAAGGCTTTGAACAACACATCGTTCGATGAGGCTGAACTCAAGCGTATTGATGAGATTATAAAAGGTTGATTTTAACAGATTATACATGGAAGTAGTATAGTATCAATGTTGTGCTATACTAATTTTTTATTGTATATTTGGGAAAGAGATACGGAAACGGGTCAGTCCGTCAGAATATGAACGCAGGGAGAAAGTACATCCGTGTTTGGTCAGTACTTCACGGATGAATATCAGACCGATACCCTGGCCGTTCGGTTTTGTGGAGAAGAAAGGACTGAAAAGTTTGGCTTCCACTTCCCGGCTGATACCTTTACCTGTATCTGCTATTTCTAGCGTTACGGGTGAATCCGTAGTACGGATGTATATGTCGCCATGCTCGCCGATACTTTCAGCGGCATTCTTTATTATATTGACCAGTACCTGTTCAAACAGTACTGTATCTATTTTTACAACAGGATTTTCCGGACAAAGCTCGTTGTGGAGAGTTATTTTACGGTCGCGGCAGATAGTCTCCATAAACATGCGGCAGGCGGAAACTCTGTCGTTCAGCCTTACCTGTTCAAGATTTGGCTCCGGTATCTTTACTACATTTGCAAAATTTGTTATAAAGCTGCTCATTCCATAACAACGCTCCACACATACCTTCATAACTTCCTGTATGTCTTCCGTATCTTCCATCTCTTTCAGTGCCTCGCTTGCTGTTTCCAGCGTGGAAGTAATACCTGCCGTGGTATTGTTTACCTCATGGGCAATCATGCGGATAACCTTCTCGTATGCCTTCTTTTCGGCTTTAACTACTTCGTCAGTCAGACTTTCTATCAGAACAAAGGGGTGTGCAAATCCTCTGTCAACAAACGAAAGCCGTGAGCAGCGGTAAATCATAGAGTCGCTCAGGCGGATAGTGTCTGTTGTATCTTTGGGCAACCGGTCTATCTCTTCAGCCAGCGGACATTCCAGGTTCTTGAACTCTTTTCCTGTCAGTTCGTTTGCCGATGTGTATCCCAGAAAGCGTAGTGCGGCAGCATTAATCATGGAAATCTTTCCGTCGAAATCGAGTATGATAACTCCCATCGGAGAAACATTAATGAGCAAATCAAGGAAGTAATTCTGTTCGCGGAGTCTTAGCCGTTCGTTTTTCAACTGATCCATCATCCTGTTGAACATATCTACTATACGGTCTGCTTCAGCCTGTTTTACCGGGGCAAGACGGCTGCTGAAATCCTGTTCGCGAAGCAAATCCATTCCGTTGGCTATACTGTCCAGAGGTTTTACCACTTTGCGGTAGAAATAAACCAGAACAATAAGGCTGAGCGTTATGACTGCCTCACCTACATAGTGGAGTGTTCCCTTTTCTTTTAAAGTGAAGAAGAACAGGATTCCCCATGCGAACATCAGTAATATAGCCAGCAGAAAGAACAGGTTTTTCAGTTTCATCCTTATTTGATTTAGTCGTTGAACGAAATGCCGTATTTTTCCAGACGGCGGTATAGGGCCGCGCGGCTGATACCTAATGAGAGGGCAACTTGCGAAAGATTATTGCCGTGTGCTTCAAGTGCCTGCATGATGGTACGTTTCTCCAGTTCCTCCAATGTCAGACCTTGCAGGTTTTCAGTTACCGATGTGGTAGAAGCCGGATGATACTGTGCCTTGAAGTCATCTGCTGTAAGCAGCTGTTTGCCGCATACCAGCAATGTACGTTCTACCAGATTTTTCAGTTCACGTATGTTTCCGGGGTAGGGCAGATGGCTCAGATAATCCAAAGCATCGTCAGTCAATTCAACTGGAGAAAGTCCGTCGGCTTTGCAACGGCTGTCGGCAAAATGACGTGCAAGCAATGGAATATCTTCCCTTCGTTCGCGCAATGCCGGAAGATGTACCGTTATCAGATTTATACGATAGAAAAGATCTTCGCGGAATGTGTGTTCACGTACCATCTGTTCGAGGTTGGCATTCGTGGCGCAAACCACTCTCACATCTACTTTCCGCGGGCGGCTTTCGCCAAGAGGTTCGAATGTCTGCTCCTGCAGGACACGTAGCAACTTGACCTGACATGACAGATCCAGCTCTCCTATTTCATCGAGGAAGATTGTACCCTTGTCTGCCAGTTCAAAACGTCCTTTACGGTCCGTCACGGCATCGGTGAATGCTCCTTTCTTATGTCCGAACATCTCACTTTCGAAAAGAGTCTGTGAGATACCTCCAAGATTGACTTTTACAAACGGTTTGTTCCTGCGCGGACTGTTCATATGTACGGCCTCGGCAATAAGTTCCTTGCCTGTTCCGCTTTCGCCTGTTACCAGTACCGAAGCACCTGTACGTGCCACTCTTTTTACTGTAGTAAGAACATCAAGCAATGCCTTGCTCTTGCCTATGATATGGCTGCGGTCGAATCCGTCATCGTCAGTTAAAACCGTATCTGCAGACTTGTCTTTTGATGTCAGTTCCAGAGCTGTTTCTATGCGTTGCATCAGGGCGGCGTTATTCCATGGCTTTGTGATAAAGTCGAAAGCTCCTGCCTGCATACCCTGTACTGCCAGCGGGATACTTCCCCACGCTGTCATCAATATTACAGGAACATCAGGGCAGAACAGCTTGACTTGCCTGAGCAGTATCAGTCCTTCCTCGCCATTGGTGGAAAGACTGAAATTCATATCCATCAAAATAAGTTGTGGTGTAACGGAACGGACTGTTTCTATAGCCTCTTTAGGACCGGAAACAGCCAGAACATCGTACTTTGCCCGCTTCAGCATGAAACTGAGCGAAGAACGTATTGCACTATCATCATCAATTATCAGTATCATAACTCTGCAAAAGTAAATATAATTCCTTTAATCTGTGGTTTTATTTTCTGACAATCTTTTCAAAGTCGGCATCAATTCCGGTGTTCGTCGCGAAATCCCAAAGTGTCAGACTGCGCAACTGATAATAATAATACCAGTAATAAAACAGTTCGTTGATATGCTTACGGCGTGCCTCATCCTTCTGGCTTTGTGAGTCGTTCAGATCGAGTGTGGAAATCTTTCCTATCATGAAAGTCTCTACATTGGTATGATAGCGTTTTCTGGCTATCTGGTCAGCCTCATCAGCCAGATGAAGCTGTGTCTGCTGGTTGTTGAACTGCTCAACCAGTATAAATATATTCTGGTTGAAGTTCATGGATTCCTGACGCAGTTTGCTCTCTGTCACTTCACGGTTGCTTTGTGCCACTTTTACTTGTCCGCGACGCTTTCCCCAGTCCAGTATTGGAATCTTGAATCCTACTTCAACTACCTGATTGTCTTTCAATCGGCGGTAGGCGCTGTCGAAACGGTTGTCCGTACCGGTGAAACCGACCTGTGCGAAGAGAGTAATTTCGCGCATATTCCCTTTTGCTTTTGCCACTTCATAATCGGCTTCCAGTTGTCTGCGGCGGATGTTGTGGGCGAAAGAGTTATTGGCTAGAGCTTTCTGTAGTACGTCATCATAGTCTAACCGCACGTCCGGTACTGAATCGGGGACTATAGGTTCGAGTTCCTCGTCCTCACTTAGGGCGAGGAAAGAACGGAGAGTAAACATACAGCTCTTCAACGAACTTTCGTTTGAAGTCAGAGTAGAACGGGCATCGAGCACATTCAGCTCCAGTTGCAGCAGATCATTTTCGCTAATCTGTCCCATACGTCGTTTAGCCTTTGCCACTTCGTGAAGTTTTTCGGCATTGGCAAGGTTCTGACGCGCTATCATTACATTTTCCTTTGCCAGCAGCAGGTTGAAGAAATGATTTATGGTTGTCATTGTCACTTCCTCGGTTGCGCTTAGGAAAGCGGCTTTTGCTTCGGCATAGCGTACCGGCTCTATACGGCGGTTCCACTTTATGTTATTCACTCCGAAAATAGGCTGGCTCAAAGTAAGTGCGAGAGGGACGGACATAAATCGGTTTCCTACTGTTCCGTCCATCTGACGCAGAAAATCGAGTGAAGTGTTCAATGACAGTTTACCTCCCGTAAACCAGATGTTCTGGTCGATGGAAAGCTGTCCGTTCATCTGCATATAGTTGTTTCTGACAAATGTATATGAACCGTCCTCCTGCTGGTAGGAATTGTAGTTTTTGTTGTATGAAGGCAGATTGGCTGAAAAGTTTATTTCAGGTAGCAGGTCGGCACGGAACGTACGATATTCCCAATAGGCTGTCTTCAGTTCGTTCAAAGCCACGGCTGCATCCACACTCTGTACACGTGCCAATGTGATAGCCTCGTCAAGTGAGATGGCGCGTCGCTGCACCGGAGAGTCTGTTTCTCCGGCTGCTAGCACCATATTAAGAGAGATTAGAGAGCAAATAAGTATAACAGTTCGTTTCATAAATCCTTTATAATAGAATTCTTTATAATGTTTATTCATCGTGCAATGCTTCGGCGGGTTGTATCTTCATGGCCCGGCGTGCTGGGTACCATATGCCCATAACAATCATCAGAGCCATGAGCAGGACTGTGAAAGCCCATGCCTGCAGAAAACGAATAGTGTCGAACGGTAATTGTCTGACTTCCACCAGTTCTGAGAAACCGATATTCAGCGAGATTAATGCTGCAGGTATCATTGCGATGGTGAATAAAAGTAGTCCTTCACTTATCAGGCGTATGAAAACACCTTTACGGGTGCTTCCCATGGCCATACGGAGTGCAACTTCTTTACGGCGATGCTGTGTGCGGAACCAGAATGTACCCGTAACACCAAGGAAGATATTCAGCATCAGGAATCCCAAAATACATAGTTGGGACTTGACTTCGTTTACATCTTCTATTTCTTCAATGGTGCGTAATTCGGAAAATGGCAATACATTAAGGATATATACATTTCCGATTCTGTATAGTCTGTCTGCATCATCCATAAGTGTTTCTACAAAATTATGGTCAGCTTCAGGTTTTACACGCACGCTTAATTGCAGGTAGGCCGGATTTCCGAATTCTATCATTACGTTGCGTGGAAGATCTGTGGCGATGAAGGGGCCTCCCCATTGGTCGGAAGTTTCAAAATGACTCCAGCGTAAAGGTTCTGCAATACCGGCTACACGCATACGGAATTCATTGTCGGGTACCCATAATGGCAACTGATCTCCCAGTAATGGAGTAGCATCCGGTAATTTAAGTTCCTCGTAAGCTTTAGTTACGTTACGTGACAGAATGATGGTATTGGGGTTTAAAACTGAAGCTAGTGAATCTGAACTATTTGTATAGACAGTTTTTCCATTCATATCCTGAATAGCCACACCTTTGATACGGAACAAACGTATAAAGTCCGGTTGTGCCCAGCGGCGCATGGCATTGATTTCTACAGTATCTACACATACTGTCATGCCGTTGCTGCCGTCTCCGTAAGGAATACTGTTTTGCGATATTGCCACTTCCTCCACACCCGGACGATGCCGTAACCGTTCTGCTATTTCCAGCAAATCGTCAATATCATTTTCAGGAGTACGTTCTGCATCGTAAAGGGCTGAGTTGGGTGTAAGGCGGTTCAACATCAGGCAATAGCAATGGTCTGTATCAAATCCCATAGGTGAAAAATAGACACGCGCCGTCACGCAACACCAGTCAACGATATACCACAATATAACGAATACGACCAGCAATTCAATTCCCAACATGAAGTTGCTTCGCCATTCATTTTTTAGTTGTCGGAATATAGTTCTCATAAATCATTCTTTAAGTTTTAAAGTAAGTAAAGTAATATCAGTCAGATAATTGACTTAGGTGTTAAGGCTGGTTTGCTTAAAACTGTCCGTTAATGGCTTCTACAATGTTCATTCTTGACGTGCGCCATGCCGGAATTCCTGCACTGAGCATATTCATCAGCAGACAGAATGCAAAGGCAATCAGGAATATCCACGGGCTGAGCAAAGTTCCAGCAGTGAGAGTTGTTTCTCCGGTGAAATATGCGTTGGTGGAATTTCCGAAAAGAAAATCATTCAACACGAAAGTTGCCGCGTAACTTAATGCTAATCCTAGAATACCAGCCAGACAGGTGAGTGTCAAATTTTCTACGAATACTTGCCATAGCAATTCATTTTTAGTGGCTCCAAAAGCTTTGCGTACTCCTATTTCTGCCATTCTCCGGCGCATACGTGATAGTGTCATGCTACTCAGGTTAATTGCAGGTACTACAAGCAGAACCAGTATAACTGTTATATATCGTATGATAACTTCCTGTATATCCGGAACTTCCGACCATGAACGGTACAGATGTACGAATTGTGTATCCGGCTGTCCGCGATAAAATACTTCCACACCGTCCTGTGCGTCATTGTATTTCTGTCTCAAACGTTCACATTCTTTGCGGATGGCAGGAAAATCGTCTTTGTCATGTGCCAGAATAACTGCTTTCATCTTGCCCATAAGGTTATATCCCCATGATTCTGCTTCTGCATTGCCGGCAGTGTAAGGTATCCATACTTGGGCGTAAGCTTCAGTTGCCAGTGTAGAGACATCTGCTACTACGCCGCATACTTGGAAATCCACATGGTTTAATTCCAGATGTTGCCCTGTTGCATTGGTGTGTCCGAACAGATGTCGTGCTACGGACACGGTTATTACTGCCTTTGGCAATCCGCTGTTTAAATCGGCTTCAGTGAAGGGTTTCCCGTCAATAAAACGGAAACTGAATACCTTCCAGAAGGCGTCGTCTGTCTGTACCATATCTGCAGTCATCTTGGCACCGGCTGGCAGTGAGGCCCTGACCTTGCTGGGTTGTGAAATTAGTGTGACACTTTCTGCCGTAGTCAGTGCCTTGAAACACTCGCGACCTGTTTGTACAGACATTCGCGAGTTTGCCGAACTGCCACTGGTGTCTCCTTTGGCACGATAAGACATATTTGGAACGTATAATGAGCGACTTCTGTTAATTTCCGGTTCACAATCGGCTATACGTGCCCGTATAGTAATGACAATCACCATAATCATACAGATGGAAAGTGCTGTACCAAGTATGGAAATCCAGCTGATGACCGGATTTTCACGAAGATGCCATACCGCCTGTTTAAAATATTGTTTAATCATTATTCAAATTCTGTTTTGTTTTTTACAATTATTGTTTCATTCGTCTCTCAAAGCTTCAGTCGGGGCAATATTACTTATCCGGTGTGCCGGAATATAGATACCTGTCAGTACTACCAGAAGCAGAATGATATAGATGATGAATGACACTATAAGGAAGTGTTGCCCGAAATTGTCAATCCAACAAGGCTGTGTCATGACATTGATATAGCTGCTTACCTCATGTAGCCCTTCACTGAGACCATATTGCATATATATTATGCATCCTATAAATGTAGCTATGGTTGTCAGTGCCGTACCTTCACCAAGCAGTAGCATACGGATGTTGTGTGGTGTAGCTCCATACGACAGCATTACCCCAATTTCTTCGCGGCGTGTACGTGTCTGTAGCCAGAAAGTACCTATTACACCGAGGCAAAGATTTATAAGGAAGAACATCGCTACACTCAGATTTCGGCGATATAGTGAAGTGCTGCTGTAAAACTCGCTGTCCGCAATAAGGTCGTCATACGACTGAAGGTCGCGTGCATAAAGATTGCCCGCCCGCATCTCACGAAGCATCCATGGCTTGAAATCATGAAGGAAGCGTTCCATGCTGACTCCTTCTTTTATACGGACCACAATATGCATATCTTCCAGATTATCAAGAATGTCGGGATGACTTTCTGGAATGAATACAGTCGGCAAAGGACGAAGGTCATTGGCATATTTGAAAGGTTTTACAGTACCCACAACAGACATATAGATGGTATCTTTTCCCTCTGCCTCCCAACAGCGCTGCCTGTTATAGGTATTGGTGTGAAACATGCCTTCCAAAGCATCCTCTGTCAGTATTATATCGGACTCATTATAAGTATAGTCGGAAAGTTGGTTCACTGTCATGCTGCCTTCTCCACGCTTGAAACCGTATGTCTCAAAGAAATCGGTATGTGGCCAGAAGTAAATATTCATGATGTTGAAATCTGTAGAATCACCTTCTGCTGTCAGAACTGAGCTACTGCTTCCTATTGAGCATGGATATGCGAAAGAAACCATAGGAGTGGCATTCTTTACATCCGGATGCTGCCGTGTACGTTCAACAATATTCATGTATGCTTGCATCAGAGAAGCAGAATCCGCGCCTTGGGTATCATAGCCTGGGGCTTGTGGCTGGAGCATGGCTACTGACACCATGCATAGCCGATCTGCATCATAACCAAGTGGACGTTGACGGTCGTATGTAACAACAATGACAGGGTCGAATATAATCCATGAAAGTACAGCTACCAATATCAGTTCAGCCATAAGCCAACCGTTGTTACGGCGACGGGACCATAAGTTCTTAAGTATAAGTTTTAGCATAATATTATCTTTTTTCGTAAAGAGAATATACAATAGGTTTACGGAGCGACATCCATGCCGGGAGTAATGCTGACAGAAGGTTCAGCAAAAGGCAGAGCAGAAAGGCTATGCCAAACACTGCAGGTGCGAAAAGCATTTCGCCGGACACATATAGATTTGCACCTTCAGGAGTGGCTGTCGGCCAGTCGCTGAGTAGGGTGAAAATCCATTCACGTCCCAGATAGACGGTTGTCCATGCCACTATCAGTCCTATAATGCCGCCTGCTATGGTAAGGAAGAGATTTTCCCACATAACCTGCGACAGAAGTGCGCCTTTGTTGGCTCCGAATGACTTGCGGACACCCATCTCCGGCAGACGGCTTTCCATACGGCTGGCAATGAGTCCGCTCAGGTTCAGGGCAGGTACCAACAACAGTACCAATACTACGACTATAAGATATCCTGCCGATTTCCAGAAACTGAATCTGACATCTGATGGAATTTCCTGAAAAACACTTATAAAATGTGAAGTGGGTTGTTCCCACAAATCTATACTCCAGGAATCCTTGTATTCCAGGTTTACACGCCTTGTCAGTTCCTTTATTTCGGTACGTAGGGCATCAGCCTGAGTATCATCTTTAACAAGGAAAGTAATGTTATATTGACCGCAATAAGGAAACCTTTCGGTGAGTGGCTTCTTATAATTCGGAATAACCGAGTAGGGAAGATATACCTGTGCGTACGATTCATTTGTAAGGTAGCTTGCTCCATGGACTACTCCACACACACGATAGTCAATATAGTCAAGTGTGAACGAACGTCCCACTACTTCATCTGTGCTTCCGAAAAGTCGTCGGGCTAGATCATCCGATATGACAGCTGTACGTATGCCGCTTTCCAAATCTGAATCAGTGAATGGATTGCCATCTACAAAACGTAATGGGTAGATACGGAAGAAAGCAGGATCTACCAGCTTTAATGCCGGACGAAAATCACCGCTACGGTCGGCTGGCTGGATATATCCGGCTCCAGACATTCCGCTTCCCAAATGGGCTGAAACCGCTACAACGTTTTTTAGAGTATATATCCATTCCTGTAATGCACGATAACTTAGGCCTGCATTCAAGTTGGACTTCTCTTTTTCCGAATGAAACAAGGCATTGGTTAAATATAAAGTGTTGCTTCGGTTTTCTTCTGGATACACCGGTGCCAGCTTTACATAGTAAATCACAGCCATGATAACCGTCATTGCAATGGCAAGGCCTGTTCCTGTAATGTAAAGAGTACTGAAGAGGCGGTCCTGCCTCATCAATTCAATGGCTTGTTTAAAGTATGTTTTTATCATATAGAAGTTTCTTGATATTTTATCCTATCTGACGTCCGTCGAAGAAACGTACTGTTCTTGAAGTCTGTTTGGCCTGTTCTTCGTTGTGTGTAACCATTACTATCGTGCGTCCGTCTTCTTTATTGAGCTGATGCAGCAGTTCCATAACTTCAGCACCCATTTTTGAATCCAGATTACCAGTCGGTTCGTCGGCAAGTATGATTTCCGGATTTCCGATAATTGCGCGTGCTATCGCAACACGCTGGCACTGACCGCCGGATAGTTGTGAAGGCATGTGTCGCATACGGTGGCTCAGTCCTACCTTCTTCAGAACCTCTTCTGCCAGTTGTCTGCGTTCTTTTGCCGATACGTTTCTGTACAGAAGTGGAAGTTCCACATTGTCAATCACATTCAATGAATTGATAAGATGGAACGACTGGAACACAAATCCCAGGTTCTTATTACGGAAAGCAGCCAGTTCCTTGTCTTTCATCCCTTCTACTACTGTTCCTGCTATTTTAATAGTTCCGCTTGTAGGAGCATCCAGCAGTCCCATAATGTTCAGCAATGTTGATTTTCCACAACCGGAAGGCCCCATAATACTGAGAAACTCACCTTTTTCCACATTCAGGTTTACATTTTCCAAAGCCTGTGTCTCTATTTCGTTAGTACGGTAAATCTTGTTGATCCCTGTCAGTTCAATCATGTTCATAGTCTGTTATAATTTAATTGTTAGTTATATGTTTTTTTATTATAAATCTTTATTCGTTTCTCAAAGCATCGGCCGGCAAAGTGCGTGCAGCCCGTACAACCGGAATATATGTCCCTATCAGCGCTATTATCAGCAATATCAGATAACTGATTATCAGAACTATTGAGAAGTGGAAGCCGAAGCGGTTCTGCCAGTATTCAGGATTCGGTACGAAATAACGGTTCATTTCCACTGCATATAGTCCGTTGGTTTGTGCATGATAAAGCAAGAAAGGAATGACCAGCACGAAAGCTGTTGTCAATAATAACCATGCTTCGATAAGGAATTGTCGCACAATACACCTTTGCGATGCTCCTATACTACGCATAACACCTATCTCTTCCCGACGGGCATTGCTACGAATCCAGAAGGTTCCCACCATACCCAAGAAGATGCAAAGCAGGGCGAAACCAGTCAAGGCATATTGCAGGCGGAGCTTGTTGGTTACGCCGCTTGCCATCGCATAGGCCTCACTCATGTCTGAAAATTTTTTCAGACTTTCAAAATAGAAATTGCCAATGGATAGTTGAGACCCCACTTCCTGCTGGAAACGCTGTATGAAGGCTGATTCGTCCACACCTGATTTCAGACGGATGACAAAAGGATACATCCACGCCATATAAGGACTTCCGTGCATATCATCATACATGTGGACAATGAGCGGATAAGGCTGTTCGTAATCACGGTGCTTGAAGTCACGGAATACACCTGCCACTTCCGAAGGTTCATCGTCCTCATAAACTTTTTTCCCAACTGCATCTGCCGTACCAAATAGACGTAGGGCTAACAGTTCAGATATGAAGACTTTTCCTTGAGTCTGTTCGGGTAACCGGATATCATCGCCCGTACGGACATCTTTCATGCCGTAGGTACGGAGCATATTGCTGCCATCAAGTGTTATGAAATTGTACCACTGGGAATGTACGTAGCCTTCTTTTTTGTGTAAAGAGGCGGTATCGGCAAAAACTTGTGTTCCGCTCCACGAGTTGCTGTTAGGAAAACTTTGGTTAGCGGAAATGGACCAGCACTCTACCTCAGGCTGCTCACGCACTATGCGGGCGATACGATGGTAAGCCACCAGATTCATAGAGTCGGAAGCCATATCGGGATTGAAGTTCCCGTTCGTCGCGTCGTACATGCCGATGTTCACCACATAAAGTCCTTCGGGATTATAGCCACGGTCGATAGCACGGTTGGCGGTCAATACATAGATAGGATCGATAACTGTCCACAAGAAAAAACTGACAACCAGCAATTCCAAGAATATCCAGCCGTTCTGACGGCGCTGGTTCCATAGTTGGTGTAAAATAGTTCGTATCATGACATTTTATCTTTTCGAGTTCAACGATTCTGTGATGGTATGTCGCAACGCATACAAAGCAGGTACAAGCGCCGACACCACATTGAGCACAACGCACACGGCCAAGGCAATGCCGAATACCGCAGGATTGAACAACATTTCTACCGTGAACGAAGTGGAAAGGGAGGTATCGTAAATGTTCTTGTCGAATAGTGTCAGAATCCAGTCGCTGGCCGTCAATACAATCAAATATGAGAATACCAGTCCAACCAGTCCTCCCAATAAGGTCAATAATAGATTCTCGCAAAGCACCTGCTCCAACAAACATCGACGGGTAGCTCCGTATGCCTTGCGGAGACCCAATTCTGAAATACGGCTATCCATTCGCGAAGAAATCATTCCACTCAAGTTCAATGCCGGAATGAAAAGTAAAGCCAGCAGGATATAAAGAAAATCTTTAGCCAGATCCATCATGTCCGGAACCTTATCCAAATCCTGACGGAAGGTGCTGAGCCAATATATGTCCGGTTGTCCCATCAGGTCGTATTCATAGTCTTTGTCCTGCTGTGAATACCGGCGGAACACATCTTGTACCTCACTACGTACCTTTTCAATATTCGCCTTATCGTCAACCAACAGGTAAGCGTACACATTACCCAGCAATCCCATACGGTCCAACTCTTTTTGGATGTATTGTGCATTGAGCAATGGCAGCCAAAGATCGCCCACCGTTTCTGGTGTAGCATTGGATACGTCCTGTACCACGCCACACACACGGTAATCACGTCCATTGAAACAGAAATGGCGTCCCGTTACTCCCTCGACCGTAGCAAACAGACGTCTGGCCAGTGATTCGCTAAGGACGGCTACCGGTGACTTGGCTTCAACATCTTCCTGTGTAAAAGGGTGGCCTTCGATGAAACGGAAAGAAAAGAGTTTCCAAAAGTCTTCGTTGGCAAAACGTGGAACTGCCTTGAATGGCTTTACACCCGTAGCAGACACCTGATAGTTTTCCCAAGAATCAAACATACTACCGGCTACAAATTCTACATGGGGCAGGTTTGCAAGCATTTCATCAATCACATAATAAGCCATACCACCGTTGATAGTCCAGTTTTCGGGCTTGCCCTTCGGGTAGCGTTTTATCGGTTTGACAACGAGTGTCCTATTACGGTTGTATTCAGGATAGACAGGACCGAACTTTACGTAGAAGATAATGAAGAGAGTCATCACTAACGCAATGGACAGACCAGTACCCACCACGTATATACCGGTAAAAAGTTTGTGTTGTCTGACAAGTGTCCATGCTTGTCTGAAGTAATTCCTTATCATACTTATCGCTGTATTTATTTTCTTAGTTTCAACTTGTTCTTGTTTTTATACTGACTCATGTCGCTTATAACAACTCTGTCACCGGGCTGAAGTCCTGATACCACTTCCACATATTCGAAATTGGAATCTCCCAGACGGACCTTTCGTTTTACCAGCTCATCTGAACCGTCAAGTACAAAAAGCTGATAATCGCCGCGTCCGACGTAATAGCTTGAATTGGCAATGCGCAACACATCTTCCTTTACGGCATTCATCACATACACATCTGTTTTCAATCCGGAACGCAGACGGCGGTTACTGTCGTCTTCCAGTTGAACGGTAAATGAAATGACTCCGTTCTTTGAAAGCGGTGTCACACTGCTCACCTGTCCCTCAAGTTTCTCACTGCCTATTTTTACGACGGCCTTTCCGCCGGCTGCAACACGGTCACCATAAGTGTCGGCTATCTCACCTTCAACCTTGAAATGGCTCAAATCGGAAATCACTGCTATACGCGAACCTTCGTTTACCTGAGCTCCAATCTGATTGTTGATATACGTCAGAATAGCCTTGCGTGGCGAGCGTATCTGTGCCTCGTCAAGCGTACGTTTTGTCTCGGCAAGTCCTTTAAGGAAAATCTCATATTCCAGTTGTTTTACCTTCAGGTCGGCGGCCTTGACCTTTCGTTCATTGGCGAGCTGTTGGTGCAGCTGTTCCAGTTCCAGCTTTCCTGTTTCGAAATTCAGTTCTGCCTGATGAACCCTGTCCATAGTACCCGAACCCAGACTGTCAAGATAACGTTCGTTCCTTAGTTCCACCTTCATGCGGTTCAGTTTCATTTCAGCCACCTTTACTTTCATTTCAAGGTCACTCAGATAAGTACTGTTGTTCACTTTCAGCTGTTCCAGTTGATAGCGTTTCATCTGTTCCTCATCCAGCAGTTTGTCGTATTCTGTCTTTGCGCTCTGCAGATCTAGTTTCATAATAGGCGTACCTACATTTACGCTGTCTCCACCTTTCTTATATACTTCCAATATACGTGTGTTGATAGGGGAGTTGATAATTTCCTCGAATGCGGGGACCACCTTTCCAGAAGCGCTGACACTAACTTCTATAGTACCTTTGCTTACTTCCGAGAATACCAGGTCTTTTTCTTTCACGCTGCTGCGCATCAGGGAAAACAGTATTAGGATGAGGGCTATGCAACCACCTCCTATACCTCCATATTTTAATATTCGTCTATTACGTTCTTTTTTTAGTACATCTTTGGGTATTTCTCTATCCATAATAATCTGTTTTGAATAAAATTGTTCGTTATGACGCTTTTTATTATGCAAGATGTGTGCCAAAATATTAATCCGTTGATTATCAGTGAAAGACGAAAAAATAAGGTGTCCGAAAACGAACACCTTGTACGGTTTTATATTTAAATAGTGTCGTCGAAAAAGTATTTTCTTCAGCTTATTTTCTATAAACCACAGTGTGGTTTATAAAAATACAACTTGTGTTTATACAAACCACACTGTGATTTATATAAACACAAGTTATATTTATAGAATATGTTAGCTCGTTACTAACTTTCTGATTTGATGTTAGGAGTTTTGTTATCTCATCTTCTTTTTAAGCCAAAGATAGTATCCGGTCAGTGGGAGAGTGGCACCTATCAGTGCAGCCAGGAAATATAGGATTTTGGTAACAGGACCGCCCCATGTTCCTACGTGCAGCGAATATATCAGTCCTCTGAGGTTCTGTCTCACACTGTTATCTTCGAATTTCCTGATTTCGGTTATTTGTCCGGTCTTTGGGTTGAACTTTACATTGTCCGACTTACTCCTGTATCCGTTTTTGTTCAGTGATACGGTTGCCTCGTTTTTGCTCAGCTTGATATAGTTATATTCAGAATAGAGACTTTGTATCTCTTTCAAGGCTGCGTCGTATGCTATGGTATTTTCCTGTCTGGGTTCTGTCTTGCCGCTATCTTTTTTGTCATCATGCCCGTGACTGTGTCCGTGCCCGGCTTGTTGGCTCTGTGCTTGAGGCTCGGCTCCAAGGAGTGAGCACGCGGCTTCCCTATACCATCCGAATGACCATGTAGGTCCGGTCAGTGCCATAATCAGTAGGAATATTGTGGCATAGAAACCGAGCGCTACGTGCGAATCGTACATCAGTCGTCTTGTACCTTTGCAGCAAGCCACTGTAAGTCTGTTCTTCAGAGCTTTGCGTGTACGTGGAAACCATATCACCAGTCCGCTTATGAGGATTATTGTCATGGCTATTGTAGAAATACCCACTATAAGTCTACCGGTTGACATGCTGCCTTTACTTTTAGGAACATCAAGAAACCATCTGTGGAGTTTCCTCATTGTCTGAAAGAAAGGATATGATTTCGACCATCCTATGCTTTCGCCTGTGTAAGGATTGACGAACAGGACTTTCTTTCCTCCGTTGCTGAAGCTTATCTGATATGTAGCATCTGCAGCTTTAGGGATGCTTACGGATGAAATCTTCATTTCGCCGTGTCTGTCCTGTACGATATTTATGACTTCGGAAGGAGCAAGTCTTTCTTTTCCCTGAGGCACTTCCACCTGATAAAGATTCTTGTTTAGGGCACGTGTGATATCCTGTTCGAATACAAGTGTGGCTCCGGTGAAACATATCACAGTGATTATCAGCCCCAATGGGATAGAAAGCCAGAGATGTATCTTGTGTAATGTTTTCTTCATTCTTATTTTTTTGTAATAAAATATTATAGGAGATGGAAGCTCTCCTATAATGCTATCAATGTTATTCTGTTACATTAAGTCTTCCTACACCTGAAAGCTGAGTCGCCTCTACGGTAAGTCCTTTTGTCGCAACTCCTGTAGTAGGGTCTATCTTATAGATGGCAGGATATCCGGAAGTGGTAGTAACTGCTACATAAGCTTTTCCATTTTCTATGTATGGAGTGTTTCCGAATCCGCTTACGTCCGAAGGCATGCCTGTTACGTATGTAAGATTCTTGTCTTCAGCCTTGAAAATAGCAAGCTGGTTTGCTGTATAACCTGTTTCTGAGAATGGACGGTCGTACATGAGCAAAAGGAAATAGTCGTCAGCTATAGGCCAGCAGCGCATGAATGATTTTCCGTCTGTTTTCTCTTCTATATTGCAGTAATAATCGTCAAAAGCTTCTGTTCCGGCAGGAATTCTCACAACTCCGGCAGGCAGTGTAGTCTGCTGGCGGCTGTCTTTCATCGTTTTGGCATAACTTGGTGAGAATACGTAAATATCACCGTTGCCTGCACTCCATACCATCTGATAGTACTGCGATTTCATTCTTCCGGCTGCATAGCTTATCTTGTCTGTCGTTATGATTTTCTTTTCTGTGAGAGTCTCGTCACTGAATATTGCTATGTGACATTCATTCGGGTATTGGGTCCATTGCAGTTCATCTTTCTTGTATGAGCTGCTACCGCTACCGCCTTCTTCTGTCTTTATCAAATCCTCATTGCCTTGCAAAACCCATTTCCCATTCTCAAATTTTGTTCCATACTGGCTCAGTCCCATAGGAATGGCTGCAGAAAATATTTTGCCGTTATTTTCAAGAAGACCTGCTAATGTGACATACTCTCCGTTGCCAAGGAAGTTTTCTGACAGATATTTTTCGTTTTGAGTATCGTTAGTTGTATAAATTTCTCCTGCGGCATCCAAATAAGAAATGAGGAATGATTTCGGTGTATAACCGTTTTCATCGTTCCATTCTGTAGGTCCGTCGCCGGTAGAAGTAGTCATGATATACTTTCCGTATGTGCCAAAAGTAGTAAAACGTCTTATGGCAAATTCTCCGTTTCTCTTTTTAATATTATTGTTTGCGTCAAGGATGAATGATGTTGTGACCCCCGCATTACCTTGGTTGTATGCCAGCCCGTAAAGATACTGGTTGTTATAGTATATCCACTGTGTAGCTCCGTCGTTAACAAGTCCGTTGTTTTTGGTTGAAACAGTTCCTTCGTCTAGCGATGAGGCTGTAAGAAGTACGTTAGTGGTATTTCCGGATGCTGTGACCGATGCAGCTATTACATATTGACCTTTTTGGTCTGTATTGTTGTTATTATTGTTGTTGTCAACTGTCTCCTCGCTGCATGAAGTTGCAGATACTGCTACGCCAAGTAATATGGCCATGTTTCTGATAAAATTTTTTTTACTCATTTTTTTGCTCATTTTAGATTGTATTATTTTATTTACCAAAATATACTCTTACTTTTCCGTAGAATGCTCTTCCTGCTTTCTGTAAACTAAAATTGTCGTACAGTTTTTCGTCTGTCAGATTACGGCATTCGAAGGAAATGTTATATCTTCCTTTCTTCATGCTGTACGAAAGACTGATGTTGTGCGAAAACTGGTTTGGAACAATGTAGTCGCTGCTTGAGCCTATCACTTGCGAATAGTATGAAAAGCTGTGCAGATACTGGTTGTCGTATGTAAAGGTCAGCGTGTTGCCTTTCTCAAACAGGTTGTGCCAATAGAGGTTTATATCCGAATCGGCAAACATGTAAGGTATGTTGGGCATGCGTTCCTTATAAGCCAGATTAGGCTGGTTGGTACCTATTGCCATTTTCTGATTGTCCCTTACATCCATTCGGGTGAAATTCCCTCCGATACTCAGCCAATTGCTGAAACCGTATCTTACAGAAGCGTTTATTCCTTTGGTAAGGACTTTTCCGTAGTTGATATACGTAGCAGCCATCTTACCACCGCTAAGGTCTGCGATATTTCTCTGTATATAGTCTTTGGTATCGCGATATATAAGTCCTCCTTCCAGATAAACACTATGTTTGCCAAAAGCCTTGTTATAGCTGATATTCAGATTTATGTTGTCACTGTTTTCCGGACGGATACTTATATCACCCATTTCTAAGTCTTCATCACCGAACATTTCCTCAATGGTAGGCAGACGATAGGCTTTTTCGTATGACAGTTTAACCTGCAATGCCGGCATTACGAAGAATGTACCAGCTGCTCCATAACCGGTTGAACTGACTTTTCTGTCTGTACGCACAAAGTCTGAATTATTAGCATCTGTGGCTTGCGGACCTGATACATACTGTAAATATTGTTTTGCAAAAGCTGAAAAGTTCCATCTTTCCGACATCATAAGTCTGTATGACAGTCCGCTGATGTTTTTCCTTGTACGTTTGTCTATAGGGTCGGTCTGTTCTTCTTTGGTTAGTAGAGAAGTGTTTTCGCGTCTGAATGCATTGAACACATTATTAAATGTAATGAAATGTGCCTTACCTATTCTGTAGTTCAGTGTTACTGTATTGTTCCAGTTATCATTGTCTGCACGCGAATATTGATACGACTGTTCTCCACGGGTATTCATTAGTTTCTTGTCGCCTAGCCAGTTGTATTCGTATGCTGCAGTGTCTACATTATAAGTAGTATTTCTGTTGTAGTTACCTGTTATCATCAGTTCAAGTCCTTTAATAATAAGGTCTCTTTTACTGTATTCCACTGAAGGCATAAGCGAATGTCCTTTTCTGTGCTTTTCGCCATAGACGATATTCTGACGTACACCTGTCTGTATGTCCTGATACATATTTGAATAGGTAAATCCGAACATAAGGCGGTCTGCCCATATTTTGTCCACTACACCTATCTTCCCGATGACAGCTTCGTTGTGATAAGTGTCATTGAATCTTTTCACTCTGCCTGTTCCGGCATTTATATTTCCTGTTTCAAAATCCTTTATCGGACCGTCTATGTAATAATTATTGTCTGAATAGTTTTGGAAAGCATTTATTTCATAGGTAAATCCGTTTTTCAAAGACTGCCCAAAATGAACATTCGATTTATGTGTATTGAACGAACCGTATGAGTACGAAGCATCCAGGAACCAGTTACGCCTTTTCTTGTTTGTAACTATATTGATAACCCCTCCTATGGCATCCGAACCGAACCCTACCGGAACCACTCCTTTATATACTTCTATTCTTTCGGCAAAATTTACCGGAATATTGTTGAGACCGAACGAGCTTCCAACACCTTCTTGTGGAACACCGTCTATAAAGATCTTTACGTGTTTACCGCTAAATCCGTCGAGCATCATCTGCATGTCCGAACCTACACCACCTGATTCCCTGAGCTTCATGCCCGGAGCTTTGGCCAGTGCATCGCTAAGGCTCTTCGTGCTGTTCTTCATATCCTTTGTATCTACAGCCACTGCATTGAACGCCGAGCGTTTGAGACGACTGACACCGTTCGACACTACAACCACTTCGTCAAGTTCTGTTACTGACGGTTTCAGTATTACTCTGTGATTGTTATGGTGATGGTGTTTGCTTATTGTAACATTCTTTTCGTAAGTCTCGAAACCTATGGCCGAAACTACAAGTGTGTATTCTCCAGCAGGAGCGTTAAGTCTGTATTCTCCTTTTTCATTAGTAGTACATCCGAAGTTGGTGTTCTTCAGATAGACGGTTGCAAAATCCACAGGACTCTTGTCTGTAGATTTTACTATACCGGATAAGATAATCTTCTGTACCTCCGCTTTGACTGTCATACATAATGTCATTGCGGCAAAAAGAAACACAAATTTAAAATACTGACTCCACAGCTTTTTGCTCATAAACTAATACCTTATAAATATATTTTCTAATCTTTTAATTCCGGATGCAAAGTTACTGCCATGAGCATTTTCCCACAATCGCAATTTTTAGGTATATTTCATGCTGTTTTTTGTATGTATTACTAATCATTTTTAGGTATTGCCTAAAATGAGTGATAAACAGATTGTTAAAACTTTCTAATAGAATGTTATTAATTCGTGTTGAGCGTGAACAATCTATTATTTTTGCTGTTGAAAACATTTAATATATATATGAACGAAATTTTTATTATCATCGGGTTGATATTGCTTAATGGAGTTTTCGCAATGTCCGAGGTGGCACTCATATCAGCCCGTAAATCACGTCTTTCCGCTGACGCTAAAAACGGAAACAAATCGGCAAAAACGGCTCTAAAACTCGCAAATGAACCGGACAGGTTCCTTTCTACCGTACAGATTGGTATTACTCTTATCGGAATCCTTACCGGTATCTATTCCGGAAATCAGATTGCAGTCGATCTTACAGAAGCTATGAAATCATGGGGAGTATCTTCTACATACGCCTTCGGTTTGGCTCAGGGTGTTATCGTTGTAGTGGTTACATATCTTACTATTATATTCGGTGAACTTGTTCCTAAGCGTATAGGTATGAGTATGGCTGAAAAGGCTGCAAAGGTAATGGCTCAGCCGATGAACATACTTTCTGTAATAGCTCTTCCTTTCGTTTGGTTGCTAGCAAAAAGCACTGAGGTTATCTTCAATCTTCTTGGAGTAAAAGAGGAGGATAATAAGGTGACAGAAGAAGAAATCAAGTCTATTATTAAAGAGGGAGCCGAAGACGGTGAGGTGCAACCGGTTGAGCAGGATATCATGCAGAGGGTATTTCTTTTGGGCGATTTGAAGGTAAGCTCTATTATGACGCATAAGTCGGATATCGTATGGCTGGACACAGATATGACCGTAGATGATGTAAAAAGCATTGTGAATGACAATCTTTATGAATTCTATCCTATTGCTGATGGTGATTTGGATCATGTAAAAGGTGTTATTCATTTGAAAGATCTCGTTTTGCATCTGCATGAAAATGATTTTAATCTTGTTTCTTTGACACAGGAAGCGGTGTTCTTCCATGAAAACATGAATGTATATAAGGTGCTTGAGCAAATGAAGATGAAGAAGATAAGCCGGGCTCTTGTATGTGATGAATTTGGGGCATGTACTGGTATTATTACATTGAAAGATATTCTTGAAGGACTGGTAGGAAATGTAGATGAAGCCGATGATGAACCAGACATTATCAAGAGAGTAAATAACGACGGGTGGTTGGTTGACGGACAGTGTCCTATGTACGACTTCCTTAATTATTTCAACCGTCCTGAATTGTTTGAAAAATCAGATTTCCATACCCTTGGAGGACTTATATTACAACACCTGCAGCATGTACCTCAAAGTGGGGAGACTCTGCAATGGAATGGATTTAATTTCGAAGTAGTTGATATGGACGGGGCAAGAATTGATAAGGTTCTTGTTACTCAGGTCAAACATGATTAGAAAAGATTTTAACCGCTCTATTATGGGCGGTTTTTTTTGGGGGGGATAATTAAGAATGAGTTGAAATGCAATAAAAGATGAAATGTTTTATGAACCGAATAGCATCCATTTTATAATGTTAGATTTGTATATGTATTTGTTCACAATGTTGTATGAAATGATAATTTATTTATGACGAGAATCCGTTCTTTTTTATTTGTTTTACTGCTTACAATATGTATTACAGATTTTCGATAGCTTTGAAAATGGATGTTCAGAATAAGTATTTTTTATAATTTATATTCTTGTATTGATTAAAAATCTTATAAATATTCACATTAACAATATTTATACTTTCAAATTGGTGCTTTCATATTTGTGTAATATTATTGCTTAATGTGTTCCTGTTATACTTATTGTGTGACATAATTAAATGAAAAATGCGTGTCTGTGTGTTTTTTTGTAAAGGATGAATATGTTTATGTAATAAGCAGGTTATATATTGTAATGAAATAACTTCATTAATTTATTTTATGCTATGCCATACTTTTGTAATTTTGCGCCCACAAAGAATTAAGGAATAGAATATAGGTGTAATAAAGTTAAAGGAATAGAAATGGAAACAAATTTGGAATGTTCTCTATTTTTTAACAATTGGGATATCGTGTTTCGTAACGTCAAAGCACGGGATTCTTTCTAAAAATTAATTTGCGTTGAGAGTTATTTATGAAAAAGTGTTTTCATAAGTACTTGTGTATCTTGTAGCTATTACCAGGTGAATGGCGTAATCGTGGTGCATCATGCTTTCGGTGGAAAAAATGATGCCCGTTTTTTCGTTTGCCTGTTTTGCATGAATATTCATTTAATTTTTAATTTTAATTTTTATAGCGGAAGATGAAAAGATTTATTCTTTTGTTTATCTCTTTTGCTTTATTCTCATTCCATTCGGCTTTTGCCCAAGGTTTTGTGGTGAAAGGTACCGTTACCGCCCACGAGGACGGTAGCCCGCTGATAGGAGTGACGGTATTGCAGAAGGGGACTACTAACGGTGTAGTTACCGACATGGACGGTAATTACAGCTTCGAGGTTAAAGGCGCGTCAGATGCGATCTTGGTATTCTCTTATATCGGTATGCAGTCGCAGAGCCATCAGGTCAATGCTTCCACCGGAGTTTTGAACGTTGTTTTGAAATCCGATGCGGAGATGATAGACGAGGTGGTAGTGGTAGCTTACGGTGTTCGTAAGAAAGGAACCATAGCGGGTGCCGTGTCAACGGTTTCGGCCGACAAGATGGCCGATGTGCCTGCCGCAAGTTTCGACCAGGCTTTGCAGGGGCAGACGCCGGGTTTGTCCGTAATCTCGAATTCGGGAGAGCCGAGCGAGCCGGCCGTTTTCCAGATTCGTGGTACAAACTCCATCAATTCAGGTACGGCGCCGCTCTTCATTCTTGACGGTGTACCTATTTCAAGTTCGGATTTCAATGCCATCAGCCCGGGTGATATAGAGTCTATTTCCGTGCTGAAGGACGCTTCTTCCACATCCATTTATGGAGCGCGTGCGGCAAATGGAGTGGTTGTAATCACTTCAAAGCGAGGACTTTCCATGGATAAGGCGAAAGTGACGTTGCGTGCGCAGTTCGGTTTCTCACAGCTTGCCAACACCGGCAAATGGAATTTGATGAACACGGAGGAGCGTATAGCTTATGAAAAGGAAGTGGGGCTCGATTCCGGACAGGATTATGACTTGCTCTCGCGTGTGGATGTCGATTGGCTTGACGCCGTGTTCAAGGACGCTGCCCCGCTACAGAGTTACGAACTGTCGGTCAACCGTGCCACGGACAGGCTTAACTATTACGTGTCTGGCGGTTTCTATGACCAGGACGGTATAGCCCAAGGCTCTACGTTCCGCCGTTATAACATACGCGCCAATGCCGAAGTGAAGGCTAGCAACTGGCTGAAGATGGGTACCAACACAATGGCGGCATACGAGGAAATACAGCAGGCGGAGTCAGGCTCATACGCCCTCTATACTCCTATTTCGGCATGCCGCTTCATGCTCCCGTATTGGAATCCATATAATGAGGACGGTTCCATAGCCTCGCAGAACGACGGTTCGTGGCAGGGCACGGGGCAGAACCCTATAGAGTGGATGGACATGAACCCTGTGGAATATACTAAATACAAGATGTTGTCCACCATTTACGCGGAGATTACGCCGATAGAAAACCTCACCATCAGGAGCCAGTTCGGAGCGGATTACACATATTCCAAGGGATTTATGAGGTCGTTCCCGAGCTATATCATCAACGATGGCATGGGTAGCGCGGGACGCAGTGCGTCGGACATGCTCAATCTTACGGAGACGACCACGGCCAACTATCGCTGGAACTATAATGAAGACCATTCGTTCAACTTCCTCCTCGGACAGGAAGCCGTGAACTACATGTCGGAAGGTTTCCAGGTCGTTACTGCCGGCCAGACGCACGACCTGCTCACGAACGTATCGTCCGGAACACGTGCCTCTTCATGGACGGACAGCACATCATCGTATTCATACCTCTCGTTCTTCTTTCGTGGGGAATACAATTATAAGGATTTGTATTACGCCGATTTCTCCGTGCGTACCGATGCTTCCTCGCGTTTCGGTAGCAAAAACCGTTGGGGTGCGTTCTGGTCTGTGGGTCTGATGTGGAATATGAAGAACGAGGCATTCCTTAAGGATGTAAGTTGGCTGACCGGCGCGCAGGTGACACTCAGCTCAGGTACTTCAGGTAACTCCGAGATACCGGACTATGACCATCTGGCACTCGTGGGCGGCGGTCCGAACTATGCCGACGAGGCGGGTATATACCCGATGCAGAGCGGCAACGAGGATTTGGGATGGGAAAAAACGTGGGCAAACAACCTCGGTTTCCGTCTTGGATTCATCGACAGGATAAATGTGGATATCGACCTTTATAATAAGAAGACCACGGACATGCTTATGCTGGTGCCGCAGTCGTATGCCGTGACCGGCGAAGGCTACCGTTGGGAAAACATCGGAGCGATGGTGAACAGGGGAGTAGAGTTGAACGTGGCGGCAGACGTGCTCCGTGTGAAAGGCTTCACATGGAACGTGAGTGCTAACGTGTCGTATAATAAGAACAAGTTGGTGGAATTGTATAACGGGGTACAGGAGTACGTTAACTCCACTACCGGACTGAAATACCAGGTGGGACATCCGGTGGGCGAGTTCTTCATGAACAGGTACGCCGGAGTTAACCCGGCCAACGGTGATGCCCTCTGGTACACTAAGGATGGAGAGATAACCACCGAATACAACGAGAGCGACAAGGTGATGACGGGCAAGTCGTATGATGCTCCATGGGCCGGAGGTTTCGGTACCACGCTCTCGTGGAAAGGACTCTCGCTCTCGGCACAGTTCAGCTGGATGGCCGACAAGTGGGTAGTGAACAACGACCGCTATTTCGAGGAGAGCAACGGGCTTTATACCGCTTACAACCAGTCGAAACGTCTGCTTTACGACCGCTGGAAAAATCCGGGCGACATAACGGACATACCGCGCCACGGCGTTACGCCCCAGCTTGACGACCGTTTCCTCGAGAACGCGTCGTTCCTGCGCCTGAAGAACCTGACGCTTGCCTACAACCTGCCGCAGCTGTGGCTGAGGAAGACCAACTTCTTCACGTCGGCAAGGATTTACGTGCAGGGGCAGAACCTGCTGACGTTCACCGGCTTCACGGGATTGGACCCGGAAGTGGCGGCCAATGTTTATCAGGCACAGTATCCGGCGTCACGACAGTTCACCATGGGTGTGGAACTATCATTCTAAGAATTTGAAAGAATATCATAAATATAATATATAGTAAAGAATAATATGTTTGGAAAAATCAGATATTACCTGCTTCCGGCGGTATTGGCGTTCTCTACGGTGTCATGCCTCGACAAATATCCGTCCGACGCCATGACGTTCGACGAGTCCATACAGACGGTGGACGACGTCAATCTGGCCGTGATTGGCATTTACGACGCTTTCAAAAGCTCGTACCTCTATTCCGGGGCGTTGACGCTCCTGCCGGACATACAGACAGACCTTGTGTATGGCATAAACAACAACACGAATGTTTACGGCGAGGTTTGGAGATGGAACGACATACTTTCCACCAATACGGACATAGAAGGCGTTTACGGTTCTCTTTATGATGTCGTAAACCGTTGCAACTTCCTGCTCGACAGGGTGGACGCGGTACGCGAAAGCACTACCGACGACGACCAGCTGGACAAGCTCGACCAGTGTTGCGGCGAGACGTATTTCGCGCGCGCCCTGGCTTATTCGGAGCTTATAAAGCTGTTCTGCAAGCCTTATGAGAAAGACCGGGACATGACGCAGGAACTGGGTGTAATCCTTACGGAACACTACGGTGGCGACGAGACTATGACTCGTTCCGACCTGAAGGCTTCATATGAATTCGTGATAAACGACCTCGACCGCGCGGCGGAACTTCTGAAGGTGGAGGACGATTACGAGGGCGGACTTTACGACCTGGAGTATTTTTGCGAATATACGGTCTATGCCCTCCGCGCACGCGTGGCTCTTTACATGCAGGACTGGGACGCGGCTATAGAATATTCGTCCAAGGTCATAGACAGCGGCTATTACGCTCTTTCCAGTTCTACGCTGATGGCCACCAGCTCGCAGAGCTATTACCAGTACATGTGGTCATACGATACCTCTACCGAGATAATATGGAAGGTGGCGTTCACCATCAATTCCTACGGGGGAGCCTTGGGCCAGGTCTTTGCCAACTACGACATGGTGTCGTTTCGTCCGGACTATGTGCCGGCAGCGTGGGTGCTCGGGCTTTATGACGCGAGCGACTTGAGGTATGACGCTTTCTTCAGCAATATTACCACCGGCTACACCCACGGGCTTACATGGCCGCTGCTCATCAAGTATTTCGGCAACGAGCAGTTCATCTCGTATAACATATACCACGTCACAATGCCTAAGGTGTTCCGCCTCTCCGAGCAGTACCTGATACGTGCAGAGGCTTATGTGCAGAATGGCAGATACGGCGACGCTGGCGACGACATAGCATCAATACGCCGCGCGCGCTATTCCTCCTTCAGCGGAAGCGTTTCCATGAGCGAGGATGACGCCATGGATATTATAGAGGAGGAACGCGTGAAGGAACTCTACATGGAGGGTTTCCGCCTGAACGACTTGAAACGCTGGCACAAGGGCTTCGAGCGCGAGCCGCAGGAACAGTCGTTGTCCAACGGCAGCAGCCTGAAGGTGGAAGCCGACGACCCTCTCTTCGTATGGCCGATACCGCAGCACGAGCTTGATTCGCCGGGTTCCGAAGTGCAACCGAATGAAAGTAACAAATAAGAAATAAAACATATGGTAATGAAGAATTTATTTATTGGATGTATGGCGGCCGTTGCCGCCGTGGCAGGGCTGTCTGGATGCGACGAGAAGAGAGTGTCCTACAGCGGACCCGATTATCTTATGTTTTCCGATACCATTTACAACTATCCCGTGCAGGAAAGCGGCGAGACGTTCAAAGTTCCGGTGTCAGCCACCGTGAAGTCAGACCGTGACCGTACTTTCGCCGTTGAGGTGATAGACAGCAAGAGCAACGCCGTGGAAGGAAAGCATTACCGCCTGCTTGACAATAATGTCACCATCAAGGCGGGCGAGATGGCCGGATACGTGGAGGTGAAGGGTATATACGAGAATATCGGGATTTCGGACTCGCTCGGCTTCGCGCTGCGCCTTATAGTGCCCGACGAATACAAGTGGGATTTGTACGGGACGGATGCCAACGTGGTATTGCAGAAGGTATGTCCTTTCGACATAAACGCCTTTTCGGGATATTGCTTGGTCACATCGCTGTATTTTCTTGACTATTCAAGTACCGTTAACAACACTCAGGGGCTGACGAGCCGCCTCATAAAGACGGAGGTGTCGCCCGACGAGGAGAACACAGTGATACTCCACGGGCCTTATTATGAGGGATACGACGTGAAGCTGAAGTTCAAGACGGACGACGTGGCCGAACCTTATATAGAGATGGACGACACTCAGTGCGGCACCACAGGCGAGGCTTTCAATACCGTCTATGGCGACGGCAAACTGATGATGACCCAGCCTTCGGGATATGTGTCTTACTACAGTTCCTGCGAGAACTTCGTCATGCAGTACGTCTCCGTACAGGTGTTCAACAAGGATGGCAGCCTTTACGGAACCGTAGGTACTTACGCTACCATCTACGAGTGGATAAGCGACGGCGAGGCGGAGGACTTGATGGAAGATGGATATTGATGTATGTACTTTTCTTTTTGTCGGATGTACTTTTTCTTTCGTTGGATGTACTTTTCTTTTTGTCTTGACACAAAAAGAAAAGATACCAAAAGAAAAAAGTCAAGCGCTGACGCTCCGGGGCTACTCCGGACGGATTTCAGCTTGAGTGGCAGGAAACTCGCTTCGCTCAGACAGCCTGCCCCTCTTTACAGCTGAAATCCATCCTCCGCTTAACGCTCCTCCGCATAGGCGCGGCCATGCGGCGTTGGACGAGGACACGCTTTACGTTTCGCACTGGGATATGAAGCACTTAAATCAACATTTGTCAATGTCCAATCCCGCATGGCTCCCCGGCCTTGACCGGCGGGCGTAAAGCGGAGAAGACGCTTCAGGCGTTAAGAACGGCAGGCTGTTTGAGCGTAGCGAGTTCCCTGCCGTTTAGCCGGAAGAGGCTTCGGAGTAGCCCGACGGGCGCAGACGGTGTACTTTCTTTTTGGTATCTTTTTCTTTCGGACAAGCGAAAGAAAAAGTACATATACGAAAAGTACACAATTAAACATTTAAAAACATATACATTTTATTATATTATTGTATGACTTAAAAAAAAGGAATTATGAAAAACTTAAAGAAAATGTCAGTAAAGTTTTACCTTATGCTCGCGCTGTCCGCTGTTGCGGTATTAGTAGGCTGTAAGGACGATGAAGAAGTTGTTACACCGCAGTTCCCGGATTTGAAGGAACAGACGGTTACTCTTACTGAGACTACGGACGAAAATGGAAATAATGTATTTTCTGCAAGCCTCGATATAACATTTAGCGCGAACCTCGACTGGACCCTGAAGAGCGATGCCGCATGGTGCAGGTTCGTAAACGGAGAGATCAAAGAAACGACAGCTTCGGGAAAGGCCGGCGACCAGACTCTGAAAGTAGAGATTTCCGATGCAAGCTGGAACTATACTTCAGCAGACGTTGCGCAGATTACACTTTCTATGGCATCGCAGGAGCAGGTTATTTATAAGATAACCCGCGGAATGAGGGAATATCAGAACCTTGTGGTTACGAATGAGGCAGGAGACATATCTTACAGTTCTTCAACTCCGTTGGAAATAAAAGGCAATAATGCAAATGTTGTAACTACTTCGTTGAGAGCTTCCGCCGAAGCCGGCATGGAGATAGGTCTTCAATATCCGGAATGGTTGACGATGAGTATTAATCAGGAAACTGGAGCCTATGACTTTACTTTCAATACTGAAAGTGAAAACGACATCAGATATCCGATAGAAAACACAGGTGATGTAATATCTTTTTATACCTCTGACGCTGAAACAGCGGAAACAGACAAAGTAAGAAGAATAGACATTCCTGTTTCTTATGAAGGTTTCGACAAGAGGGCTTTGGTTATCCAATCGGCTCACAATGGATTGTCTGTAGATGCTGATGGAACAATCAATACTGAGGAAGGTCAGAAACAGTCGGTTTCTTCGACTATTACTGCGAACTCTAATGATTTTGTAATTTTGAAAGGATTGGTTGAGAAGTACGAACTTCCTGATATTTCAGATGGAGAGGGTGGAATGATTGACCAAAGTTTTGCTTATAGATATGATTTTGAACAAGAACTGAACTGGGTGGAAGTAACGCAGCCTACAACTGATGGTGTTGTGACTTTGTCAGTAAAAGCAAATGATTCCGAAGAAGAAAGGGAGGCGATAGTTGTGCTTCTGCCAAAGGCTTTGGTCGATGAATATGGAACAAACTATAATGACTATTTGTTGATTCGTGAAGGAGATGTTGACAGTGAGGGTAATCCTCTTACGGCTGGAGATTTGAAGTCAGAATTCAGTACATTCGTAATGGCTTCTCTTACTCAAGCTAAGAAAAATGTGGCTCAAGAAGAAATCAGTTTTATTTCGAGAGCGATAGATGGTGGTGGAACGTTGATGTCTTATAGTGATGTAGGATTATCAAATATTGAGTCTGTAAAAATTGAAAGCTCTGAACTTGAAAGTATAAAATCAGAATATGCAGATTTAGCCGATGTATCAAATGTTTGGAAAATTGTTATACCAAAAGATATTTATGAAATGGGGTTAGTTAGCGGCATGCCAATCATTATTGAGGCTGTTGGCAGAGGAGATGGACAGACCATGTCCAATTTGTCAACCGATAGTGGTATAACATGCTCTGAAGATAAGCGTCAAGGTTCATTATGGATACAATCCGAAATGTCTAATGTTGATATATATGGCTTGTCTATATCCGGTACTCTTACTGACCATTATGATATAGTAGTCAAGAATTCTGACGGTACTATCGCTTCATTCTGTAGATTGGAATTAGGAAACTAATAAAACAACAATTAAATGACAACATACAATAAAATAATAAAACAGTTTCTTGCACCTATCATTGCCGTACTTTTCTGTACGGCAGTGACAGGCTGTAAGGACGACGAAGGACTGCAGGGCAGCGAATACGGCTATGTGCAGTTCAAGCTTTACAAGGCAGCATCGTACCAGCCGGCGGAGGAAACACCGGCTTCGCGTGCTGCTTCAGAAATGCTGAGTGACATACAGAAAGTGGAGGTCGAGCTTAATTACAACGGTACTTCCATCACACAGACACTTGTGCTGAACTCTTACAGCTCGGAAAATGCGGAGTACGGCATGCGTAGCGACAAACTGCAGTTGATGGCAGGAACATACACCATGGTGGGCTACAGACTGCTCGACAAGGTGGACGAGGTGGTAAGCAGCTACAATGCGTCGGGCGATATAGAGGTACGTCCGGGAGAGCTTACCGTGCACGACCTTACCGCCGAAGTGCAGGAGAGGGGACAGGTACAGTTCAAACTGATGAAGTCGTGGGTGAGCGACTCACGAGCTTCGACACCGTCGGAAGAGACATACCTGTTCAACGACATAAACATGGTGGACATTACACTGAGGAATACTTTTACACAGGCTACGGTGGAACTTGAAAAGATTCCTGTGAGACAAGAACTGAACTATAGCGACTCGGAACAGGGCGACGTGCCTTCCGAGACTGGCGACAAGTATTATTCAAGCGAGATTGCCTATACGGACTCACTTGTATGGGTTCCCGCGGGCGAATACCAGGTGGTGGAATACTCCACTTACAGGAAGTCGGGAGCGGTAACTTACAATCTCGAAATAGGCACGGGAGTAGAGGGAACAGCGTTCACCGTGGAAGACAACCAAGTGACCAAGGACGCCGAAGTACCAGTATTGCTCTCTGAGACTTCGGAAAAGATAAAAGACTACATGGCTCTTTATGAGATATGGAAGGCCTTGAACGGTCCGGAATGGAACTATGTGGGAGAGGCTTATCCGGCGGGAGCCAACTGGAACTTCAACAAGGAGAAAGACATGTGGGGCGTACAGCCGGGCGTACAGCTGGACGACAATGGCCGAGTGACGGCTCTCACAATAGCCGGATTCGGAGCGAAAGGAGTAGTGCCTGATGCGATAGGCCAGCTCACGGAACTGAGGATATTGGCTTTCGGAGCACACGACGAGAAGCTGGGAGGCAACATCACAGCCTCGCTGAGAGCCGACATGAGCGAAGCTGACAAAAAGAAAGTGCGCGAGAATTACGCCAACCTATTCCTGAAGAAAGACTCGCGCGAGGACTTGTCGGAAATGCTGCAGTGGGTTATAAACAGAGACCCGAAGCAGAAAGCCATAAAGAAAAGTACCCGCATAAGCCCGAAAGACGTGCAGATAGGTGCGGTCACGAACGAGATTACGGAAATATCCAAGGCGGTGATGAGACTTACAAAACTGCAGAACCTGTTTATCGCGAACTCTACCATAACGGCGGATAAAGTATTTACAGATTGGGTTTCAAATCCGGTTGAGGGCGTTACTACAAGGGATTACAAGGAAGAATGGAAGGATGAAGTATCGGGCTGGAAATGGGAGAACTTCAAAGACCTTACCGACATGGAGCTTTACAACTGTAAGAACTTTGACAAGATACCTGATTTCGTTCTCCAACTTCCGGAACTGCAGGTGTTGAACCTTGCCTGCAACCGCGGAATGAAAATGAAGGAGCAGTGGATAAGACTCGTGACCGGCAGTACAAGCGGGGACGGTACAGGAACACCTACTACCGTAGCCTCAAAGATACAGATGCTTTACTTCGGCTATAACGATTTCGGTGATGAAGAAAACAATTTCCCGCCGCTTAAAGTGTTGAGCCATATGAAGAACCTCCACATGCTCGACTGCACCAGCAGCGGGGTAAAAGGCAAGGTGGAAGGCTTCGGTTCAGATGTCGTTTTGTCACAGCTTCTGCTTAGCGACAACGAGATAACCGAGATAGGAGGCGAGTTCTGCAGCTTCTCGAATGATGTAGAGACATTGAACTTCGCCAATAACAAGATAAAGCTGATACCGAACATATTCGATGCCTCATCGCTTTACGTGATGGGCGGTGTGGACTTCTCCGGCAACCAGATAACAGGCGTGGCAGATCCGGACAATTTCAAAGGTATAAACGCCAGCTCCGTCAACCTGTCCAACAACAAGCTGGTGAAATTCCCTAAGGAACTGTTCCAGGCTGAATCGCCGATAACTACACTTAACCTGGCTGGCAACGGCATCGAGAAGATAGAAGAAGGTGACATAGTGAACAACAGGGCAGGAGGCAGGAACAAGAATGCCAACCTTATCTCTACCATCGACCTCCGTTTCAACAAGCTTAGTTCGCTGCCCGACGACTTCAGGGCTACGGGTATTCCTTACCTGAGAGGGTTCGACGTAAGCTACAACTGTTTCAGCAAGGTTCCGGAACAGCCTTTGAACTGTAGCGAGCTTGAAGCCATAGGAGTGCGCCACCAGCGCGACGCGGAAGGAAGGAGAATCCTGCGCGAATGGCCTGTCGGCATCACGGAATGCCCCAGCCTGCTACAGCTCCAGATAGGCTCCAACGATATCCGCAAGGTGGACGAGGAGATGACACCACAGCTGTGGATAGTGGAAGTCAAGGACAACCCGAGCATAACGCTGGACGTTACGAGCGTATGTTCCTACATCAGCGCCGGTCTGTGGATGCTTATCTATGACAAGACACAGGATATACGCGGATGCGATGCTTTGGACATTGAAAACTGAAAATGAAAATAAACTAACAAACGTAGAAAAATGAAATATATAAGTAAGATAACGTTGGGTCTGGGACTGTTTGCCTCTCTGCTGGCATCGTGCAAGGACGATGAAGTGGCGGACTCGAACATGGGAATATCCCTCGACAAGGAAACCATAGCCATAGGCCCTGACGGCGGAACAGAGAGCATTGTTGTCACCGCAGGCAGGAACTGGGTATCCAGTGCCTCCAGACCGTGGGTAGCCGTGTCGCCGGCCAACGGTTTCGGCTCCGTGGAAGGCTCGCTTGCCATCGACTCCACCCTTGAGGTGACAGCGCGCACGGCGCAGGTACGTTACCGCCAGGAAGACAACCAGGAGGTGATACTCACCATAAACCAGTTCGGATACGGAAAACAGATTATACCTTCGGAGAGCGAAATCCGGATAGAGAGTTCAGGCACGTATGACGAGCGTCATTTCGACCTGACAGTTTCCACAAACGTTGAGTTCAAGGTGGACGAAAACATCACCTACGAATGGGACGGCGAACCGACTCCGGAAGACGGATTGACGGACAGCGACCTCACCGGATGGATTACGGCGCCGCAAAACACTGAAGTGGACCTCGACAGGAAGGACCGTCCGAGAACGGTGAACATCCGTTTCCGCTGGGACATGAATACGGCACCTTACAGCCGCATAGCGAAGATCAGGCTTGTCCCTACCGACGAAAGTGTGGTGCTTGTTGACCAGGATGGAAACCCTACGGGCGACGTGGTGGTGACAGTGGTGCAGGAAGCTGCCGTAAGGATTACCGATGACCGCCGGGGAGACTCTCTTGCCGTGGTCATGATAAACGAGAAACTACAGTCGCTCTTCACTTACAATTTCTCCGACAAGATGGAGAACTGGGAAAACGTTACCCTGTGGGAGGAAGGCGATGAAGGCATGCCTGATGGTGCGCTCGGACGTATCCGTTCGCTGTCGTTCATGCAGTTCAACCTGAACAAGGAAGAGACTTTCCCGAAAGAGATAAAATATCTCAAGTATTTGGAAGAATTGTCCGTAACAAGTAATACCAACCGCCAGACCAAGGATATGGAATTTGGCGAGGAAGTTTGCGAACTGGAACACCTCAAGAGGCTCGCCATTGTGTCGTACGGGCTTTATAAGCTACCCGAGAACTTTGGTAAACTTGCCGGGACGCTTGAATACCTCGACCTTGGAAGCAACAATTTCCAGAAATTGTCCGATATAACCAATGTTGTTAACAAAGATACTTTCAAAGAACTGAAAGGCCTTGAACTTTCCACTTGCCGCAAAAACGATACCACTTCAGAACTGGCTGGAATTGAATGGGATAATGAAAAACTCGGATTGCATATAGACTTGGGTACGGAAGCATCTCCGGGAGAAGGACGACAGGAATTTATAGAACTCCTCAAGTGGGAAAACCTCGAGTACCTCGGACTCTCTTACATGTTCATAGAAGGCGAGTTGCCTACAGACGAGGAGTTGATGGAACCGGACGCAAACTTCGGTAGCTATCTGTCTAGTGACTTCTTTGAAGGCGACGCATATAAGTACGAGAAAATTTCAAAGGATACGTGCGGCTGGCTTCTTACCGACAGGGAGGTGGAACTTCTTGGTGAAAAAGTGAAAGGCACCGACATAGCAAGGGTGCTCCCGAGAATGCATAATTTCAGCATAAATCTGAACTTCATTACCGGAGAGTTGCCTAACTGGCTGCTTTTCCACCCGTTCTTAATGGAATGGGATCCGGAGTCGCTTGTCATGAACCAGTGGGAACAGGGAAAAGACAGCGATGGCAAGTCGGTAGGTTTCAGCAACAGGAATGACGTGGTGAATACCAGGTACGTATATTATTACGGCGACGGCAAAACAGAGTCCGGCTATCCTGAGGATATAAGCGTAGCCTATCCGGGCTATTATAACAAGTTCGTGGGTGGAGGAAAGGATTGGACACCCGGAAGCACGGATGCCGGCGAAACTACTTCTAAACAATAACTATATTTACGGATAAAAAATGATGAATAATAAAATATTATATTCTGCGATATTCGCGCTGTCGCTTGCGGCGTGTACGGACGATACCCTTACACCTGCCATAGATGCCCCCGAGGCGGAAACGGAAGTAACCATTCCCGCCGGGGCAAAATCCGGCGAACTACTTATCAAGTTCAAGCCGGAGATGACAGAAATCCTTGACAAGACACTCTCCGCCGTTTCCAGAAGCGGAGGGGCGGCAAGCCGCTCGGGAATACCTTCTACCGACGAAGTGCTGGAAATCCTTGGAGGATACCGTTTCGAGAGGGTTTTCCCGGTGGACGAAGCCACTGAGGAACGTACCCGCGCGGCGGGACTTCACCTGTGGTATGTGGTGAAATTCGATGAAAACGCTAGTCTTCAGGAGGCTGCCAACAGTCTTGCAAGACTGGGAGAGGTCTCAGCCGTACAGGCCAACCACGAGATAAAGCGTGCATACCGCACCGACATGAAGAGGACATACGTCAGCGCGGCCGCGCTGGAAAGCCGTACCTCGGCTCTTTCCGCTTCCGACGGTTTCTTTAACGACCCCGGATACAAATACCAATGGCATTATAACAACGTTGGCGATTATCCGTTCGATGACCTGAACTTTGATGAAACAGGTGTCGCTTCGCATTCCAAGGCCGGCTCCGACATCAATTGCGAGGAGGCGTGGCAGCTTTGCACCGGCGATCCGTCAATCATCGTGGCCGTTCTGGACGAGGGCGTGATGAATACTCATCCGGATTTGGAAGGTAATATATGGAAAAATGAAGACGAGACATACCTTTCCGGCGATGATAATGACGGCAACGGATATAAGGGTGACTTTTACGGATACAACTTCGTGAAGAACTCGCCATTGGTGTCATGGTCTGACGAGTCAGACACAGGCCACGGCACTCACGTGGCCGGTACTATAGCAGCCATGAACAACAATGAAGGAGTATGCGGTATCGCCGGCGGCGACGGCACCCAGAATTCCGGTGTGAAGATAATGTCGTGTCAGGTGTTCGACGGTGAGAACGGCGTGACCCTCGACGGAGAGGCAAAAGCCATAAAATATGCCGCCGACAACGGTGCGGTCATTCTCCAGTGCAGCTGGGGGTATAACTCTGCCTATGCCAATATGGCGATGGGCTTCACACCCGGACCTGAGACGGAGGAAGAATGGGCCGCCACTTATCCACTCGAAAAGGACGCGTTGGATTATTTCATTAACAATGCCGGCTCGCCGAACGGTGTAGTGGAAGGCGGAATAGTGGTGTTCGCGGCAGGTAATGAATATGCCGCAAAACCGGCATTCCCCGGCGCATATTCAAAATGTATAACCGTAGCCGCGGTCGATGCAAGTTATACTCCGGCTAGCTACTCCAATTACGGTGTTGAGACAGACGTGTGCGCCCCTGGCGGCGACGGCGAGTATTATGACCTTTTAGGCCAATCAGCTCCGGAATATGTGGACGTGAACATTGATGCCGATAAGAACAACTACATTTCGCAAGGCTCCATATTGTCAACCTTGATACGCAATGGTCAGCCTGTTTACGGATACATGGACGGTACCTCTATGGCATGCCCTCACGTGTCCGGAGTCGTGGCGTTAGGTCTGTCATATGCCGTTAAGGAACGTCGCCACTTCAAGGCTGAGGAATTCATCGAACTTGTTAAGTCTTCAGTAAAAGACATATACGATGAATATTATACAGGCAAGAAGACATACTACTACGGACATTCCAATTTTTCCGCGCCTCTTACTGAGATGGTTCTTTCCGAATATGTAGGGAAGATGGGTACCGGCCTTATCGATGCCGGACTGCTTCTTAAGAATGTGGCCGGTGCCGGAACAGACATGAAAGTGCCTAACGTATATGTAGCCGTTGGTGGTACCAGTTCAATAAACCTTGCCGGCTACTTCAAGGCCGGTGAGACGAAAACTTACATTTGCAGTGTGGCAGACTCTTCAGTGGCTACGGTGACAGTAGATGGCAGCGTGATGAAAGTAACCGGTGTGAAAGCCGGCTCTACAAACCTTACCGTCACTACTTCTGCAGGAGAAGAGCAGACTGTGGTTGTTACGGTTCGAAACTCCGCTAACGATAACGGTTGGATGTAATTATTTTAATGATGGATAATATCGGAATAAAATCAATACTTCTATTCACGGGCCTGGCATTGTCATGCGACTTGATGTCACAGATCAAAGCCGGGTTTCCCGATGAAGATGTAGAGGCGATAGTCAATCCTCCTTTGGAAGAGAACGCTGCCCATATTTTGAAATTCGACAGTATCGTGTGTCATCTCGGTACCCTTACTGAGGACGATTCCCCAAAGACGGTGCGTTTCTCTTTCACCAATGTAAGTGACAAGCCTGTACTGATAGATAGAGTCCGGACGACGTGCGGATGCGTGTCTGCCGGTGTGGAAGCCCGAAGGATACCGTCAGGCGAAAAAGGTTCGGTGACGCTGAAGTACGTGCCTAAGAACCATCCCGGAACCATAGATACGAACGCTTTTGTCTATGTGGAGGGAATGGGAAAAAGCCCTGTGGCCAGATTGACACTATTGGGAAACGTTTTGCCCGGAAAGGACGTTTGGGCAAGATTCAGGTACTCCATGGGTAAGCTCAGGCTCAAGACAAAGTCGGTGAGTATCGATGAGGTAGCCCCCGGCAAAAAGCCTGAAGTGAGAATATTGTGCGGCAACAGCGGCTCGACTCCGTTAAGGCTTTCCGCCGTGATAGTACCGTCGTTCGTTTCATTCAGGACTGAGCCGGAAGTGATAGACCCCGGATGCGAGGCCGACATTGTGATAGGAATAGATGCTGACGTATTTTTAACTGCCGGAAATGGGAACAAGTCTTTCCGGCTGATAGTGGAAGGAGTTGGCGGAAAACCGTCCGACAGGACTATCACTGTGAACGTTGCAATGGACAAGTGATTTGGCTTTATTCTGTATTTTTGCAAAATAAAAAACAATGTATATGAAAAATTTATTTAAGACAATATTTTTATTCTCTCTAATGTTTTGTCTCGCCTCATGCGAAGACGACTTTCATTCCGGCTCCCACTCCGGAGGCTCAGGAATGGATGTCACTCCGGCCAACATAAACGGTACATGGCAGCTTTCCGAATGGAACGGTGCTCCGTTGGCGGAGGGGACATACTGTTATGTGGTTTTCAGCCGCCGGGAACGTACTTTCGAAATTTACCAGAAGTTCGACAGTATGTACGCCCGCTACATCACTGGAACCTATAGTATAGAGGACGATCCATACAAGGGTTATGTCATTAGCGGCGTGTACGACTATGACAACGGTGACTGGAACAATGACTATGTGGTGACAGACCTGCTGGAGAGTGGCTCCATGGTGTGGACTGCAGTGGGAGACGAGACTGACGTGTGCAAATATGTGCGTGTAGATGCCGTTCCTGATGAGATAGAAGAAGAGGCTCGGAAAGAGCAGGTCGATTGATTGCTGTTTTGTTTCTCTTCGAGGAAACGCTCGTTTCCTCGAAGAGAAATTGTCGTTTCCTACTGAGGAAATTCTAGTTTCCTCCCACCGGAAACTGTGTCTCTCCGGAAAAGCGCATGTATGATGCGGTCTGCCTTAGGCACCGGCGCGATACATGTGGTTACGGGTATTATATCGAACTCACGTTTAGAGCCTGTTTAAATTTTGCTCATGTTTATTTTGAGAATTGTTTTCGAGAATGTTATTCTGATTTTACGAGGATGATAGCGTGCTATCTGACGAATAAAATCGGGAAAACAGGCAGGAAACAAACTCAAAAGAATATGATATAACATTAATTTATTGGAAAATTTAAACAGACTCTAATTATTGGGAAATTTGTGTAATATGCTTGTTAGGATTAAAAATATTGATTAACAAAGAGATATCATATTTCATATAATTTTTCTGAAAAAAAGTTTGTCAAAAGTATTGCGAGTATGGAAAATGTTTGTACCTTTGCATCCGCTTTCAAGAGGGAAAGACGTTGAGTTGACACGGTGAAGGTGTAATAATGGGTATTTGAAAAAAAACTTCCGAAAAATTTGCATCTTAAAAAGAAAGTCCGTAACTTTGCAAATACTTTCTCTTCTAAAAAGTGAAGCGATAAGAAAAGAGTTCTTTGAAAGATTTTAGATAAACAAACAGAATGTAGTACAAGCGTCACATTATATATATGATGTGATGAAAAGTAAGAATAAACCGTCAATTTTAGAGATAAAACGGTATCCTGAACAGAGACAAAACATATCCTTAACGGATATACAAGATATTTTACAATGAAGAGTTTGATCCTGGCTCAGGATGAACGCTAGCTACAGGCTTAACACATGCAAGTCGAGGGGCAGCGGGATTGAAGCTTGCTTCAATCGCCGGCGACCGGCGCACGGG
>NZ_JAOQJJ010000020.1:0-41891 GCF_025567135.1 Bacteroides cellulolyticus | reverse complement strand
CTTCTGCCATAACTGATACATTTAGGGTTACACTATACAAAGGTAACTTCAGCTTGACTATTTACATTCTCTTTGGCGTGATTTTTTTATCTCATGGGAATTTCAATTTATAATATTCATTGGTTTATGTATAGGCTATATATGTTTTTGTTAATGACAATTTGACAAAATGATAATTGGTTAAGCTGAGAGTCTGAATTTTGCAGACGATTTATTGTTTGATGGTAATAAATGATTTCTGGTAGGTTATGATAATAGTAAAAAGTTAGGTAGTTATATATGTAGATTTTTATATGTAGCATATTATGAATATATGCTTTAAATATGTCTTGTATGCGTTTATATTTTTGCATTATTGATATTTTAATTTACGCTGTTTTTATTTCCAAAATAGAGAAAAAACGTTGCTTTTTTCAATGTTTTTAGCCGGACTCAAGCGTTTTATAAAAACGACAGGTCATTTTGAAAGATATTCTTTGTCGTTTTAATTGGAATTCTTTGTTGTTTTATTGAAGTATTTCGTTTGGGCGATTGTTAATTCTAAGTGGGTATTTAACATCTTGGACTGTTTAGATGTTATTTCTGTTGGTTATATTGTGGGCTTGATTAACTTTTGCTTTCTAGATGGCAATAAATAATAAATATAGTTGTTATTTGTTTTGTCATTTCTTGTGATAAAAAGAAGCTATATTGCTGAAATGTTACTCAATATGTTAGTTTTGGTTGGTGCTTGAATTTTATCTCCTTTCTGTTCAAATACTGCACATAAAACCGGTCCTTTGACTTTTATGAATTCTTTTTCCGCTATTTCCCATTATTATAATGTGGGATTATTTTCATTTGTTTCTACTGTATAATTATTTATTTTATATGAAGTTCTAAAATATCACCTTTGTTAATATCTTGAAAGTTAAATAGTTATCTCTGTATATGCCTCGTTTTTTTTATAAATGGAGTCTCTTTCCGAGTATTTTTATTTCATTTTATTTATTTATTTGAAAAAATATTTTTATATTTGCGATGTTAGCATTAAATCTTTATTGAACCGAAAAAAACTAAACTGCTTTATTTTAGAATATATAGCAACATTGTTTTATTTTTAAATTTAATACTATGCAGAAGCGATTTTCTCTTTCTGTAGTGACATTCCTGGTAGGGATGTTTCTAACTTCGTTGTATGCACAGGCTCAAATCGTTCAAGGTACTGTGACAGACAAGGAAATGAATGAACCATTAATTGGTGTAAATGTACTTATAAAGGGTACAACGACTGGTACTGTTACCGATTTCTCCGGTAATTATTCTATTGAAGCTTCTCCTGATGACATTCTTGTGTTTTCATATGTAAGTATGAAAAGTGTTGAAGAAACAGTTGGTAATCGTAAGATAATTAATGTAGTGATGGAATCTGATGCCCAGAGTTTGGGTGAAGTGGTGGTGACTGCTATGGGTATTCAGCGTCAATCGGAAACACTGACCTATTCGGCCCAGACTGTAGGAGGTAAGGACGTAAATGATGTGAAGAGTGTCAATATGATTAACGCACTGCAAGGAAAGAGTGCAGGTTTACAGATTACTCCTAACTCTACAGGTGCCGGTGGTTCTTCTAAAATCCAGTTCAGAGGAAGTAAATCTATCAGCGGTAGTAACCAGCCGCTTATCGTTGTTGACGGTGTTCCGGTGATGACTACTGTTTCAACTGAACAGGTTGACAGCAACTGGGGTGGACAGCGAGACGGTGGTGACGTCATGTCAACAATAAATCCTGATGATATTGCTTCAATCACCTTGCTGAAAGGTGCTTCTGCTGCTGCCTTGTACGGAGCTGTGGCTGCGAACGGTGCTATCATGATTACAACCAAGTCTGCTCAGTCTGGTAAAGTGTCTGTAAATGTTTCCAGCAATACTACTATGGAAACTCCGATGCTTTTGCCTGAATTCCAAAACAATTACGGTATGAGCGACAGCGGTACTTACAGTTGGGGTAACAAACTGGATTCTCCTGCTCCAAATTATCTGAAGAAATTTTACCGTACAGGTTTCACTACCAACAATTCTATATCTCTTGCAGGTGGTAATGAAAACATACAGTCTTATTTCTCATATGGAAATGTATATTCTCAGGGTATAACTCCTACGAATGATTATCGTAGCCACAACTTGAGCTCTAAGGTTGGCTTTAATGTACTGAAAAATATTCATGTAGATTTCAATGCTAAATTTGTAAATCAGTATATCAAGAACCAGGCTGCTGCAGGTTATCTGTTCAATCCTTTGACTGGAGCTTATTTGTTCCCAAGAGGTGAGAATTGGGACGGATATAAGGAAAATTTTGAAGTGTTTGATCCGGAAAGAGGTATTAACGTACAGAACTGGACAAACGTTAAACAGGAACAGTTCAGTAATCCATATTGGGTATTGAACCGTCAGGCTTCTATCGTTGATCGTAACAGATATGAATTTGGTGGTAGCGTTAAATGGGATATTACACCGGATTTTAATATACAGGGACGTATGCGTTACGAACGTGGTGAAGAACATTGGACTAATAATCTTTACGCATCAAGTAGCGGTGATAAATATACAATGGGACGTTTCAAAGATAACAGATACTTCAGTGACCAGCTTTACGGTGATGTCCTTTTGAACTATAATCATACATTCAATGATTTTATGTTGTCTGTAACTGCAGGTTCAAGTTTCACAAAGAGCAAGACATCGCATGTGGATATGTTGGCAGAAGGTGAAAAGTTTGTTTCTCCTGGAACAGGTAATGTATTTTATCCTAATATTTTTGCTCCAAACAACTATTATAAGAATCTTTTCGTTCTTGGTAATGAAGACTTCTGGAATACAGAAAAACGATTGAATGCTGTATTTGCTACAGCTCAGGTGGGATGGAGAGACGGATTGTTCCTGGATCTTTCTGCACGTAACGACTGGTCATCTGCACTTGCTTATACAGAAAGCTGCTCATTCTTCTATCCTTCAGTAGGTGCCAGCTTGCTTTTGGACAGATTTGTAGATATGGGTAAGAATGTTAATCTGTTAAAGTTACGCGGAAGCTACTCTATAGTAGGTAATGACGTTCCTGTTTACGTAACAAATCTCCTTTATCACTTCGTAAAAGACGGTAATGGTGCTATCGGTGCTCCTGAAAATGCTCCTTTCCGTACTTTGAAACCAGAGAAGACACATTCTATGGAATTTGGTTTTGAAGGTACATTCTTCCAGAACCGTTTGACAATGGCTCTTACTTACTATAAGACTAATACCAAGAACCAGTTCTTCTCTGTATCTGCTCCTTATCAGTCAGGATTGAGAAACCGCTATGTAAATGCCGGTGACGTTCAGAACCAGGGATTTGAATTTACAGCAGGCTGGTATCAGCAGTTTAATGACAATTTCAGCTGGAGTACTGATTTCAATATCTCGTATAATGAGAATATTATAAAGGAACTTGTAGATGAACTTCCTAATGGTTTGACTCTTACAGACTTTGGTGGTGCCAAGATTATCCTGAAAGAAGGTGGACAGTATGGAGATTTGTACGTTCGTCATATCATGCGTGATGAAAACGGCAAGCCTATAAAGAATGATGAAGGAAAACCTGTTATTAGCGGTGACGGACCTAACGAACTTGAATATGCGGGAAATATGAATTCGAAGGTATTTGCAGGATGGACCAATACTTTCTATTACAAAGACTTCTCTCTTTCATTCTTGATTGATGCACGCTTTGGCGGTAAGGTATTGTCAATGACTGAGGCTACACTTGACGGTTGGGGCGTTTCCAAACGTACAGGTGATGCGCGTGATGCAGGAAAGGTAGTTGTTGACGGAGTTGAATTTGATCCGAGAGCATGGTACACTACAACAGGTAGCTCAAACTTCAATACTCCTTATGCCAATGAAAATTATGTATATGATGCAACTAATGTACGTCTGCGTGAATTAAGCTTCGGATATACTTTCCGCAATCTGTTTGGAGCAGGAAAGAATCTTACAGCAGCGGTTATCGGACGTAACTTGTTCTTCTTCTATAAGGATGCGCCTATGGATCCGGATATTTCTGCAGGTACTGGCAATGGTATCCAGGGAGTGGATATGTTTGGTTTGCCTACTTCACGCAGTTTCGGTTTGAACCTTAAACTTAACTTCTAATATATGTCAACTATGAAACGTAAACAAATATTGAAATGCGCTTTGATTATGGCGCTTCCTATATTGGGAGGGAATATGATTACCTCTTGTATAGATGATTTTGAAAGTATTAATACTAGTAATGTTCAGGTTGATCCAAATGATTTGCCAACTTCAGCTCAGTGGTTGGAACCTATGACTTATTGTTATCCTCCACAGCAGAATATGTTCCAGTTTTGGACAAACCTTACTATTGACCTATATAGTGGTTATTTCATGACTCCTAACGGTGGATTCACTAATGGTGACTTGGGTGAAAACCGTGGTCATAGCGGTGGTATGCATGAAAACTTCTATCTTCATATATTCAATAATACAAGACGTATTATTGCAGCATGTAAGGCTGACGGAGAAAATGGTCTTGCTGCTGTTATGAGTATAGTTCAAGCTTATGGAACACTGATGACTACAGATGCATATGGTCCTTTGGCTTATACTTCAATCCTTGAAGCTGATGAATATACCACATCGTATTATTTCGATAGTCAGCAGCAGCTTTATAAAATAATGTTGACCGATTTGGGAGATGCTATCACTGCTATTGAATCGATGACAGAAAATGAAAAGGCAAAATTGAAGAGTGCCGATGTATGGTGTAATGGCGATACAGAAATGTGGGTAAAAATAGCTAACACCATGAGATTGCGTATGGCTCTGCGTCTGTCAAAACGTGTGGATGAAATGAATCAGGTAGGAATAGACGTAAAACAGATAGCTACAGATGCAGCAAAGAATACTCTTGCTAACGGTGGTAAGGATATACTTATAGAGAAAGGTCTTGAAAACTATATGTGGTTGATGTTTAACTGGGGTGACTGCGGATTTAACGCTAATCTCGTAACGTTAATGTCAGGAATGAAGGATCCACGTCAGCCATTATATATGACAAAGAATATTGAAGATGTATTATATGAAGGATATTCTAAAAAGAAAGATGAAGATGGCGTAGTTACTTATTGGAAAGGTGATAAACAGGTTGACAAGTCAGAAGCAGTTGCAGTTGAAGAGAATAAACAGTATTTAGGAATACGATTTGCCAGCGGTTTGCCTAACAAACCTAATAATTGGGCTTCTTTCTCTTCATGGGTTGACTATAAGAATGAAATAGGTATATTTACTGCACCTCTTCCTATATTTAAACAAGCGGAATCTTACTTCCTGCTTGCTGAAGCTAAACTTCGTTGGAATATAGGTAATGAAAGCGTACAGCAGTTATATGAGGACGGTATCCGTAAATCAATGGAAAACGAACTCAAATATCGTGGAAATTATGCAGGAATAAAAGCTTATCCTGATGGTGCTGTAGAGGATTATATCAAAGGAACATCAACACAGGAAGATTTTAAAGATCCTATTTGGCCTAAATTGGATATAGAAGCATTGAACAAGCTGTGTGTTAAATGGGATGAAGGAGCAAGTCAAGAAGATAAACTTGCAAGAATCATTACTCAGAAGTATTTTGCACTGTTCCCGTTATCAACAGAAGCTTGGGCAGAACAGCGAAGAACTGGATATCCAATACTGTTCCCTGCTTTCGTGAACGAAAGCAACAATGCTATTGACTCTACTGAAGGTATTCGCCGTGTAATATATGCAGAAAATGAATATAATACAAATGGAGAAGAACTTGAGAAATCAGGAATAAAACTCCTGAATGAAGAAAATACAAGTAAATTGGGATTCTCCGGTGATAAAGGTGGTACTCATGTTTGGTGGGATAATGCGAACAAAGGTAATTTCTGATAATATTTGTATTTGATATTTAATTATGTGCCCGGCCTGACGGAAAGAAGCAGGTCGGGCATTTATATTGTTCTTGAAATGTTTTTATTTGCATTACACTTTTATAATACCAGTATTTATAATGTTATTGTAGAATTTTTTTTACTATAATTGCATTTGATAGTTTTAATTCTCTGTATATAAAAATATGAAATGTAGAATAACAACATTAGTAGAAAACTGTGTTTATGGTCGTAAGCTGCAGGCTGAACATGGCTTGTCATTATATGTTGAGGCGGGAGGTAATGTAGTACTTTTTGATACAGGTGCGTCTGATTTATTTATACGTAATGCACGTTTGTTGCATTGCGATTTGCAGCGCGTGGATTATCTTGTATTGTCGCACGGACATAGTGACCATTCTGGAGGGCTTGAAGCGTTTCTTGAAATAAACAAGAAAGCGAAAGTACTCTGTAAACGTGAGGCTCTGGATCCTAAGTTTAAGGGAGACCGCGAAAATGGTATCAGAAATGCTGTACGTATGGATATGTCGCGTTTTATATTTGTGGATAAAACTACGGAGATACTTCCAGGAATATGGATATTTCCTGATTTGCCTGTAATCAATGAATATGATACTCATTTTGAACAGTTTATTGTAAAGCGTGACGGGGAGTTGATACCTGACCGATTCGAAGATGAGTTGGCTTTAGTGTTGAAAGGGGAAGAAAGTATGATATTGCTTAGTGCATGTTCACATCGTGGGATAACCAATATTTTACGCAGTGTGTCTTCGTTTTTTAATGAAAACCATTTAAAAATGATTATAGGTGGTTTCCATATACATAATGCTTCGTCAGATAAGGATGATGTAATAGTAAAAGGATTGAAAAACTCATTGCCGGACGAACTGGGTGTATGTCATTGTTCGGGAGTTGATAAGTATGCTTTGTTTTATTCTTTGTGGGGAAATAAAGTGTTCTATAATCACACAGGTTGTATAAAAGAGGTGGAATTATAGTTCTTGGATTTAAGTGATTTATTTCTAATCAAAATCTTTTTACTATCTTCGCTGGCCAAAGGAATAAACAATTCATTATATATAAATTATGAAAAAGAAACTTCTAAATTTATCGGCATCAATGTTAGGAATTGCTGTGGTAGCTTCTACATTGATATTGAGTTTGCAACTAAGTTTAGAACAGAAAACGGCGGTATAACTCCGGCTCTTCAGGCTGATCTTGATAAAATTAACGGCGCAGGAATTCCTCGTGATATTAGATTTATACAGGGAGATGATATCCTTTTTGGTTCTGCTGAATAATAAAAATACTAAGTAATATGATAAAGGAAGGTGTACAAATAGATTGATACATCTTCCTTTATTTGTTTATAAACGATTGTAATGTGTCTGTTTTGTCACAAAAAAAACAAGTTTGACTGCAAAAAAATCCTTTTTTGTGTTTGATTGTAGAAAAATGTTCTTATATTTGCCAACGATAAAACTTTTAACAAACATTTCAATCTAAATGACTGCACATTATAACAATATCACAACTTATGGAATGGGGCGTACGTTCGTCACATTATGTGGTACTGGGATGACCCCTCGGGGTTGAGTATATATATAATGTGTTTCTACGTGATACACGCTTACGGACGTAAGCATTTTCTTCTTTTTTATTCAAGTTTTAATCATTTTATTTTTTGTACTGCTTTGGCGTACAATGAAACGTATTCAATAATCTCAAAGGTATGAAAGTGTTGAAATTCGGCGGAACATCTGTAGGTTCTGTCAATAGCATGGTAAGTGTAAAAAAGATTGTCGAAGCTATAGATGATAAAGTAATAGTTGTGGTATCAGCATTAGGAGGTATAACCGACAAGCTGATAAAGACTTCAAAAATGGCATCGGAGGGCGATTCGGCATATGAAAAGGAAATGAAGGAAATAGTGAACCGTCATATTGAAATGGTTTATACTGTTATTCCTGCAGGAAAAGACAGAGAAGTTCTCCTTGACAGGGTGAATGAACTGTTGAGCGAACTGAAAGATATATTCCAGGGTATTTTCCTTATTCGCGACTTGTCGCCAAAAACTTCGGCCACAATAGTCAGCTATGGCGAGCGTTTGTCATCCATAATAGTTGCTACTCTGATAGAGGGTGCCGTATGGTTCGATTCACGTACATTTATCAAGACAGAGAAAAAGCATAACAAACATATTCTTGATTCAGAACTTACAAATACTTTGGTAAGGGAAGCTTTTGTAGAACTTCCGAAAGTCTCACTTGTTCCGGGATTTATTTCTACAGATAAGAATACAGGTGAAGTTACTAACCTGGGACGCGGTGGCTCGGATTATACAGCTGCCATTATCGCTGCTGCGCTTGATGCCGATATTCTGGAAATATGGACAGATGTTGACGGATTCATGACTGCCGATCCACGTGTAATCAGTACGGCATATCCTATAAACGAACTGAGTTATGTTGAGGCAATGGAGCTTTGTAACTTCGGTGCTAAGGTGGTTTATCCTCCTACAATATATCCTGTATGCCATAAAAACATTCCGGTTCTTATCAAGAATACTTTCAATCCTGAAGCTCCGGGAACTATTATCAAACAGGACTCTGACCATTCATCCAAACCTATCAAGGGTATTTCGTCAATCAATGATACTTGTCTTATCACAATGACAGGTCTTGGTATGGTGGGCGTGATTGGTGTTAACCACCGTATATTCAAGACTTTGGCCGAAAACGGTATCAGTGTGTTCCTTGTGTCACAGGCATCGTCTGAAAACTCTACTTCAATTGGTGTACGAAACGAGGATGCTGCATTGGCTTGCGAAGTGCTTAATGCCGAGTTTGCAAAGGAAATAGAAATGGGTGAGATTTCGCCTATGATGGCAGAAGGCAATCTGGCGACAGTTGCTATTGTCGGTGAGAACATGAAACATACTCCTGGTATCGCCGGTAAGCTATTCGGTACTCTGGGACGTAACGGTATCAACGTGATAGCTTGTGCTCAGGGTGCTTCGGAAACCAATATATCTTTTGTTGTAGAGGCTGAGTCATTGCGTAAGACGCTTAACGTAATCCATGATTCTTTTTTCTTGTCTGAGTACCAGGTACTGAATCTTTTCATATGCGGTATTGGTACGGTAGGAAACAGTCTGATTGAGCAGATTCACAGTCAGCAGGAAAAACTGATGAAGGAACGTGGTTTGCGTCTGAGAGTAGTAGGTATAGCAAACGGACATCAGGCATATTTCACACGTCGAGGAATTGATCTGGAAAATTACCGTAAGGAACTTGAAGAAAAAGGTATCCCTTCGTCTCCACAGGTCCTTCACGATGAGATTATCGGCATGAATATATTTAACTCTGTGTTCGTAGATTGTACTGCAAGTCCAGTGATAGCCGGTCTTTATAAGGATTTCCTGAGTCATAATATTTCGGTTGTGGCTGCCAATAAGATTGCGGCATCTTCGGAATATGAAATATATGAAGAACTGAAACAGATAGCACGTCAGCGTGGAGTAAAATTCCTGTTCGAGACAAATGTAGGTGCCGGTCTTCCGGTAATCAATACCATCAATGACCTGATCAACAGTGGTGACAAGATTTTGAGAATTGAGGCTGTTGTGAGCGGTACATTGAATTTCATTTTCAACAAGCTGAGCAGTGATGTTCCTTTGAGCGAGACTATACGTCTGGCCAAGGAAGGCGGATACTCTGAACCAGACCCAAGAATAGACCTTAGCGGAAAGGATGTTATCAGAAAACTTGTCATTCTTGCCCGCGAAGCGGGATACAGACTCAATCAGGAAGATGTGGAGAAGAACCTTTTCATACCTGATGAGTTCTTTGAAGGTTCTATTGATGATTTCTGGAAGAACATCAGTAAGCTTGATGCCGATTTTGAAGCTAAACGAAAAGAACTTGAGGCTAACAACAAGAGATGGAGATTTGTTGCCAAACTTGAAAACGGAAAGGGTAGTGTTTCTCTTCAGGAGGTTGGTGCTAATCATCCTTTCTATAACCTTGAGGGAACAAATAATATAATACTTATTACTACTGAACGATATAATGAATATCCTATGCTCATTCAGGGATATGGTGCCGGAGCAAGTGTTACGGCAGCGGGTGTATTTGCCGACATCATGAGTATAGCGAATATATAAATACAACTAACAGATATGAAACACATTATAATTCTGGGCGACGGTATGGCGGACTGGCCAGTACCTGCCCTTGGGGATAAGACTTTATTGCAATACGCAAAGACTCCATATATGGATAAGCTTGCAGCTATGGGACGTACAGGTATGCTGAAGACAGTAGCCGACGGTTTTCATCCAGGCAGCGAGGTTGCAAACATGTCGGTAATGGGATATGACTTGCCTACGGTGTATGAGGGACGCGGAGTGCTTGAAGCTGCAAGCATCGGTGTTGACCTTGAGCCGGGAGATATGGCTATGCGTTGCAATATTATATGTGTTGAAGGAGAAACTCTTAAAAATCATTCGGCAGGACATATCACGACGGAAGAGGCTGACGAACTTATTAAATTCCTTGAAGAACGACTTGGTACTGACAGGATACATTTCTATACAGGGGTTCAGTACCGTCATCTGTTGGTAATAAAAGGCGGTAACAAGCATCTTCATTGCGTTCCGCCTCATGACATTCCTTTGCAGCCGTTCCGCCCTAATATGATAAAGGCTGAATGTCCGGAGGCTCAGGAAACTGCCGATTTGCTGAATGCCCTTATTCTTAAATCTCAGGAACTGCTGGCATCGCATCCTGTAAACTTGAAACGTGTGGCTGAGGGTAAGGATCCTGCCAACAGTATATGGCCATGGAGTCCTGGCTACAGACCTAAGATGGAACCATTGTCGCAGAAGTACCCTCAGATAAAGAAGGGCTCTGTGATAACTGCTGTAGATCTTATCCGTGGTATCGGACGTTATGCCGGATTGAGATGTATAGATGTGGAAGGTGCTACAGGGCTTTATAATACAAATTATGAAGGAAAGGCAGCAGCTGCTATTGAAGCCCTGAAAACGGATGACTTCGTTTATCTGCATATTGAGGCAAGCGACGAAGCCGGACATGAAGGTGATGTGAATTTAAAACTTCAGACCATAGAAAACCTGGATAAACGTGCGGTAGGTCCGATATATGAGGCTGTAAAAGACTGGGATGAGCCTGTCGCTATTGCCGTACTTCCTGACCATCCTACACCATGCGAACATCGTACTCATACCAATGAGCCTGTTCCATTCCTGATTTATTATCCGGGAATTGAGCCTGACAGCGTACAGACTTACGATGAGATTTCATGCAAATCCGGAGTGTATGGTACAATGGAAAGGGACGAGTTTATGAATGAATTTATGAAATAATATTTTAGGTAACGAGTTGACTTGTTGACAAGTTAATAGATAGGTTTTTCCCATATTATTATAACCTTGTCAACTTGTAACTGTTGCCTTGTCAACTATAATAAGAAACCTATGAAATATTACAGTACAAACAAACAAGCTTCGGATGCATCGCTTGAAGAAGCTGTGGTAAAAGGTCTGGCATCGGACAAAGGTCTGTATATGCCTTACGAGATAAAGCCTTTGCCAAAATCATTCTTTGACGAGATAGAAAACCTTTCATTTCAGGAAATAGCCTACCGTGTGGCTGACGCTTTCTTCGGTGAGGATGTTCCTGCAGAAACTTTGAAACACATTGTCTATGATACACTGAACTTTGATGTCCCTGCCGTAAAGGTTAAAGACAATATTTATTCACTGGAGCTTTTCCATGGCCCTACTTTGGCATTCAAGGATGTTGGCGGACGTTTCATGGCACGACTTTTGGGATATTTCATCCGTAAGGAAGGCAAGAAGGAGGTGAACGTGCTTGTTGCTACATCTGGTGATACAGGTAGTGCTGTTGCAAACGGTTTCCTTGGAGTAGAAGGTATTCATGTTTATGTACTTTACCCAAAAGGTAAGGTGAGTGAAATTCAGGAAAAACAGTTCACTACCCTCGGAAAGAACATTACGGCAATAGAGGTGGACGGCACATTCGATGACTGTCAGGCTTTGGTCAAGAACGCATTCATGGATAAGGAACTTAATGCTCATATGCAGCTCACTTCTGCCAACTCCATCAATGTGGCACGCTTCCTTCCACAGTCATTCTATTATTTCTATGCATACGCACAGATGAAGAAACAGGGATTGGCTGACAATCTGGTGGTTTGTGTGCCAAGCGGTAACTTCGGTAACATCACAGCCGGGCTGTTCGGAAAGAAGATGGGATTGCCTATCAAACGCTTCATAGCAGCTAACAACCGTAATGACATCTTCTATCAATATCTGAAGACAGGCGAGTATAATCCGCGTCCGTCTATAGCTACTATTGCCAATGCCATGGATGTTGGCGACCCAAGTAACTTTGCACGTATAATTGATCTTTACGGTGGAAGCCATGATAAGATTGCGGCTGAAATCTCAGGCGAAACTTACACGGATGAACAGATAAGCGAAACTGTACAGAAGGTATATGAAGAAACCGGTTATCTGCTCGATCCTCACGGAGCATGCGGATATCGTGCTTTGGCAGAAGAATTGCAGCCTGGTGAAACAGGAGTATTCCTTGAAACTGCTCATCCAGCCAAGTTCCTTCAGACTGTTCAGAACATTATAGGTGCTGATGTAAAGATTCCTGAGAAGCTTCAGGAGTTCATGCGCGGAAAGAAACTCAGTGTGCCTATGAGCAAGGATTTTGCTTCTTTCAAGGAGTATTTGATGAAACAGTAATAATTGAATTGTAAATAATTTTGTAAGGTTGTTTAAGATTTTTTCTTAGGCAACCTTTTTTTAATATCTCTGTTTGTTTGTAACTTGCATTCCGTTTTGAAATATATCTATCATGAATAGAGTAAGTTTAATAGTATTTGGTTTATTTTTATCAGGAACATTTATGGTATCTTGTACACAAAAAACAGAGAAAGAAGTAGTAAAAACAGCTCCGGAAGTAATGGCTTCGGAGAATGATGTATTTGCCGGAGTTAATCTGACAGTGAGTGAAGGTAAACGTCTTATAGCCAAAGGAATAATGGCAATGCCTTCGGTGAAAGAAAAACTTGAAAAAGGGATGATTATTGTCACTAAAGGAACTACAAATACTTATATAGCCGAAGATTTGCTGAATAAGAGTATTGAACATGGTAGTTTCGTTATAGGTCATTTTGCTCCCGAAGGTCAGTCTCCGGTGAATGCGGATAAGAGGCAGATGCAGGAAGTGGTTATAAAGGATGGAAAGGTGTTGGATGTAACATATGACGAGGCTTTGAAAATGCTTGAACCCGGTGATATAGTGATGAAAGGAGGCAACCTTCTGAACTATTCCATGAAGCAGGCAGCTGTTTGTATAGGTGCTCCCAATGGTGGTACTACATATAAACTTCTTTCTTATGTAGGCGAAGGTAAGGCGGAACTTATAATCCCGATAGGTCTGGAGAAAGAGACCACGGCAAATCTTGAGATACTAGAGAATACATTGAATGCCGGTAACGAAAGACTGAATTCCGTTCCAAAGCTTTATATGTTCAGGACAGGTACGGTGTTTACCGAGATAGAAGCAATACGCCAGTTCGCCGATGTGAAGGTATTTCCATACGGTGTAGGAGGAATATCAGGAAGAGAAGGCGGGGTGTCATTGGTAATATCGGGTAATGAAACGGAAGTCAATAAAGTATTGGAACTTGTAAGAACTATTCAGGGTGAACGTCCTTTTTAAAGTCTTTATTGTAAAAATATATAATATTGAAAGTTTTTATTCTGTAGTATAAGTTATTTGCTGTATTATTTTATAATTTTGCCTTGTATAACTTAATAACTTAATTAAATCTATTATGAAAAAATTCTTGATAGTAGGAGGGATGGTTCTTCCTGCTTTTGTTCAGTCGGCAGAAAAGCCTAATATTATTTATATTATGACCGACCAGCAGACGGCAACAGCCATGAGTTGTATGGGAAACAAAGACTTGCATACCCCCAACATGGACCGTTTGGCAGAGGCAGGAGTAATGTTTCGCAATGCTTATTGTTCTACACCTCTAAGCGGACCTTCAAGGGCATCTATGTTTACAGGACATTTTGCCCATGAGATAGGTATGCCGAGTAATGGCGATCCTATGCCGGAAAATCTGAAGAGCCAAAGCCTTGGTGTACTGATGAGTAATGCCGGATATGATTGTGTTTATGCCGGAAAATGGCATGTACATACGGCTTCTATTCCTGATAAGGAATTTGGGTTCAGAAACATACACGACCATAATGATTTCGGTCTGGCAGAATCGTGCATAAATTATCTTGACTCAAAGCATAAATCACCTTTTTTCCTTGTAGCTTCGTTTGATAATCCTCATAACATATGCGAATTTGCACGTCAGCAAAATCTTCCTTATGCGGATACTCCTCAGGCTGACATTGCCGAGTGTCCTGGATTGCCGTTGAATTATGAACGTAATCCGTATGATGCCGATGTGATAAGGTATGAGAAGAGCTTGAATTATAGTGCTTATCCCACTTCAAACTATACTCCTGACGATTGGCGTAGATACAGAAATGCGTATTTCAGACTTGTGGAGCATGTGGATGCGGAGATTGGCAAGCTGGTTGATGCCATAGACCGTAACGGATTATGGCAAAATACGGTTATTATTTTTACCAGCGATCATGGCGACGGAATGGGGGCACATCAGTGGAATCAGAAGTCTGCTCTTTATGAAGAGGTGATCAATGTTCCTATGATAGTAGTTCTTCCTGGAAAAAAGAATGCCGGAAAGGAATTGCCTCAATTGGTAAACAATGGTGTGGATTTCTTTGCGTCAGTATGCGACTGGGCTGAAGTGAAAATGCCTGAAGGATTGCCTGGACGTTCTTATAGGAAACTGGTTGAAAATTGTGATATAAATGCCGGACATCAGGATTTCGTAGTTACCGAAACTATGTTTGATAAAGGTGGGAACACCCGTGGTTGGGCTTTGAGAACAAAAGATTTCAAATATGTGATTTATGATAAAGGACATTATCGCGAACAGTTGTTTGATATGAATACAGACCGTGGTGAAATGAGAAATCTTGCTATAGAGAAAAGATATGAAACAGAGCTTAAGCGGCACAGGGCTTTGCTTGATGAATGGATGAAGCTGCATAAAACGAAGCAGATACGTGCCGGCTTGAATATTATTCCTGGATTTTAATTAACAACTAAGTGTAATTTATATGAGAGTATTTTTTTTATTGATAGGATTACTTCTTCAGATAGGAACTTTTGCCCAGTCTGAAAAATATTATGGTGAATTTCAGAAACTGGCTTCTAAAGATATGAAGTTGGTATTTGAAGACTCTTTCAAAAAGGATTGGCAGAAGCAATGGTTTAAGGACGGTGATATAGCCAAAGTGGTACACCGCAACGGTGGACTTGAAGTCTATGCCGGTGATGAGGCTTATAATGATGCGCATCACACTGTTTTGTGGACAAAGAAAGAGTTTGAAGGTAATATTATGATAGAATACGATTTTACAAGATTGGATTCATCAAAGTATTATTTTGTTAATATCCTTTATATTCAGGCAACAGGTTCCGGTGAAGGTGAGTATGCCGAGGATATTTCGAAATGGAACAATTTGAGAAAAGTTCCGGCCATGAGCACATATTTCAGGAATATGAATACCTATCACATCAGTTATGCCGTGACCGGTGTACCATCGGAGAATAAAGACGAGTATATCAGAGGACGCAGATATATGCCTGGAAATAATCTTAACGGTACGGATCTGAAACTGGAATATTACAATACAGGTTTGTTCAAGATAGGAGTGACTTATCATATCAAGGTGATAAAATATGGCGATCAGCTGTATATGAATGTCACTGGTGACGGAAAGAATGAGACTTTCTATTTTGACGGTTCCTCAGCTCCGGCTATAACGAAAGGTAGAATAGGGCTCAGACAGATGTTTACCCGTAATTCGAGATATGCCAATTTCAAAGTGTACAGTATAAAATAAAGAGAGAAAAGATTTTTTTACTTGTATCTCAAAACGCCTTGCCATTTCAATCGGAATAGCAGGGCGTTTTTGGTAATACTTGATTTGCTTGTCAGATACGTGATATAGTGTCCTTAAATTTTATTTCTTTGATTTGTCTGTAATAAACTTTTCAGTGCGGAAAGTTATATAATATGCAGTGCATACTAATATCCCGGTAAGTATCCAAGATGCCGGATATACCATCATTAAAACATCATATCCTCTCCATATTGGATCAAGTCCTATACATGCCTCATGTACTGAGTTCTGCAACTCTTCTTCGGCATATTCCTTTTCAACTATCATCTCTCCACTTTCCCAGTTTCCGAAATCACGGTCGAACGTAACGCAATCGCTGATATACTGTGCTGTAGCTTTTGCTCCTACAGATGGCAGAAGGTCGTTCTTAGCTATCTCTATGGCTTTTTCCGCCTCGTCTGTCATCAATGAATGGATGTTGATACTTTTACTGTTTTCATCTGCCAGCCTGAAGACTTCGTCCAGTGTCAGCATCCGTGTCTGAGCCTGTAAGCATGAAATACTTCCTGCCCTATGAGACAGGGTTCAGTACGCCTAATAATTTCAACCGAGTATTTAAGCAAATTACCGGAACTTCGCCAAGTCTGTATGAGAAAGGAGTAACGGACAATAAAAAATCAGCCATAGAGCAATAAATACGCTTTATGGCTGACAGTGAATGTATATTTAAAAATTATCCGTGTATTGTTCCTGAGTTTATATTAAAGATCTAACTTTTTTGTGACGAATTCTTTTACGAACTCTACAGTTCCGTCTATACCAAGTACTGAAGAGTCAACGCAAAGGTGATATGTAGCTGCTGCCCCCCAGGTTTTGTAACTATAGTAGTTATAATATGAAGAACGTTTCTTGTCTGCTTTTTCCATAAGTTCCTCAGCTTCTTCAGCAGATATTTCCAGTGTAGCCATAAGGCGTTCTATTCGTGCTTCGGGAGATGATGATATAAATACATTGGCGCATCTTGGATGGTCGCGAAGTATATAGTCTGCACATCTTCCTACGAAAAGACATGATTGCTTTTCAGCTAGTTCTCTGATTACATCGCTCTGTATCTTGAATAGAGAATCATTGCTGAGATATGAATTATAAGGATAGGCTCCTTCAGTAAGGAAAGGAAATCTTGAACCGAATAACCCTCCAAGGATGGTTTTTGATGCTTTCTCGTCTGCCTGTTCAAAGAATTCGCGGCAGAGTCCGCTTTCTTTTGATGCCAGGTTTATAAGTTCCTTATCGTAGAAAGCTATATTTAGTTCTTTTGCAAGTTTTTCGCCTATTTCTCTTCCGCCACTACCGAGCTGACGTCCGAGGTTTATTACAAAATTATCTTTCATGGTTGTAAGTTTTTAATATGTCTTTCTACAAATATAATTCTTATGAATTAAAAATCAAAATGTATATGTGAGAACTTAAGCACTATGCTTCCTGAACTTGTCGAACTGTCTGTATAACATAATTGCTGCCAGTACGCTTGCTGCAAGGTCGGATATAGGCATACTTATCCATACTCCGTGCGATCCGAAGAACAGTGGCAGTATGAAAAGACATGGTATCAGTATAAGTACCTGACGGCTTAGGGACAGTATGATTGCCTTACGTGCCATACCGATACTCTGGAAGAAGTTAGACGTAACCATCTGGAAACCTATTATAGGGAAGAACATTACTACAATTCTAAGGCCATTGGCAGATAGATTTACAAGTGTCTCGTCTGTGGTAAATGCAGATACTGCAAGTCTTGGAATGAATTCACCTACTATAAATCCTGAAGTGGTTATTATCGTGGCTGCTATAACAGTAAGTTTCATAACATGGTTAACACGATGGTATTGCTTTGCCCCGAAATTATATCCTGCTATAGGCTGCATACCTTGGTTCAGGCCCATTACTATCATGACAAACAGGAAGACAATCCTGTTTACTATTCCGAATGCACCTATAGCAAGGTCACCGTCATATAATTTTAATCCTTTGTTTATGAGAATGACTATAAAGCATGATGCCAGATTCATGAGGAATGGCGCCATACCTATGCCTATAATGTTTGATACCAGATTGCCGTGAAGTCTGTATATGCCTCTTCTGAAATGCAGCAGTTCATTTTTATTGCAGAATATTTTTATTAACCATATGAGTGATATAATCTGTGCCAGTATGGTCGCAACGGCAGCTCCTTTTATTCCCATATGGAAACCGTAGATAAAAAGAGGGTCAAGTATGGTATTTATTACCACTGTCAGTATTGTAGCTACCATAGCTTTCTGTGGATGTCCGGCAGAGCGTAGAACTGAGTTCAGACCAAGATATAAATGTGTTATGGCATTTCCCAACAATATGATAACCATATAATCTCGCGCATAAGGAATGGTAGCTTCACTTGCTCCGAAGAAATATAGTATCGGGTCGAGGAATATGAGTGTGATTATTGTAAACAATATACCCATAATTACATTTAGCGAGACTACATTACCTAGAATGTGTTGTGCCGAAGAATAATCTTTTTGTCCCAGCTTTACGGAAACAAGTGTTGAGGCTCCGACACCTACAAGCGAGCCAAACGCAGCTGCCAGATTCATCAGTGGGAATGTTATGGCAAGTCCGGATATAGCCATCGGACCGACTCCATGACCGATGAATATACTGTCCACCATGTTGTAAAGTGACGATGCTGTCATGGCAATGATTGCCGGAACAGCATATTGCATAAGAAGTTTTCCTATAGGTTCGGTTCCAAGTTCAGTTGCAGTTACTTTTTGTGACATATATTTACGATATTTCTTTCAGCTTGCAAAGTTAGGATTTTTTATCCTATAATGTATCTGAATGTAGTCTATTTGATTACCAGTAATATGGTCCGTAACCTTTTATTCCTTCTACACCGAAGCTGATAGAAGAACTTTCGCCTATTTTGAAGTTTATCATTCCACCTAGCTTATCGGGTGAAAAATTAGGAAGAGGGTAATATAAAGGAGAACGTTGAGGCATCAATGATTTGTTTCCATACCCATATAGTGTAATCTTGTCGTTAAGTTTGAAAGCTGCCACGCCTGCTATTCCTACGTTTTTGTAATTGATAAATCCCCAATCCATGTTTGTGGCATATAGTCCACCGGCAACACTTAATCTGTTATTGATGGGAACAGCATACATGAAAGCCGCGTCCTGTCCGAATCCTACTCCTGAAGGTGCGTATTTGGATGGGCTGAATGTGACATGCATACCTAAGGAAGCGTTAAATCCTTTATGGAGTTCCCAATTTGCGTAATTATACGAGAATGGAGTAATTCCGTACATACCGAACGGCGTGGACATGCCAACCGGGGTGATAGGAGCAAAGAGCTTTGTGTCAAGTGAATCTTTTGGGAACTCAGAATTTATTATGTTGTCTGCATTGACTACGGAGTCTTTAACTGATATATTCTCTGTATTTTGCGACAGAACATATATGGGAAACAAAGCGAATAATATTATGTAATATACACGATTCATTTTGATGGAATTTATTGTTATTTCCAAAGATAGAAAATATATGTTCACTATGTTGTAACCCAGTAAGTTTTTTATGAAAAATAAAGTGCTTTTTTAGACTTTAAAATGATTTTAAATATATATCTGTTGGTAAAAAAAGAAGAGCCTGTTTTTGCAGACTCTTCTTTTAGACAGTTATTTAATTTTTATGGCTTAGCATATTTTACGTGAACCATCTCCAATAACTACGTCGTAAACTTTAGGGCTACGACCGAATTTTTCTTTGAAACGTTCTTTGGCTGTAGTTATGAATGTTTCGTACAATTCATTCTTAACAAGGTTGATTGTACAACCGCCGAAGCCTCCACCCATAACTCGTGAACCTGTAACTCCGCAGTCGAATGCAATATCGTTCAGGAAATCAAGTTCTTCGCAGCTTACTTCGTACAGTTTGCTCATACCATGATGAGTTTCATACATTTTTTGTCCTACAGTTTCATAATCGCCTTTCTCAAGAGCATCGCAAACGTCAAGAACTCTCTGTATTTCTTCAATAACATATTCTGCACGTTTGTAATCTTCTTCAGTTACTTCGTTCTTTACAGCATTCAGCATATCCATTGTACAGTCGCGAAGGAATTCTACATTAGGATGTGTTTTCTTTATCGCTGCAACAACGTTTTCACAGCTTTGACGACGTTTATTGTATGCTGATGAAGCCAATTCGTGTTTAACTACTGAATCAACAAGCACCAGTCTGTAGCCTTCCGGTTTGAATGGGAAGTATTGATATTCCAGAGAACGGCAATCCAAACGGATAAGGCTTCCTTCTTTACCGAATACAGAAGCGAACTGGTCCATGATACCACATTTCACACCACAGTAGTTGTGTTCTGTAGCCTGACCAACTTTTGCCAATTCGAATTTGTCTATTTTATTTTCGCCAAACAAGTCGTTCAAAGCAAAGGCATATGTTGATTCCAATGCTGCTGATGAAGACATACCAGCACCCAGAGGAACATCACCTGCAAAAGCTGTATTGAATCCTTTTACATCAACACCGCGTTTGATCATTTCACGGCATACACCGAATATATATCTGGCCCAGCTTGCTGATGGAGCATCTTCTTCATTCAATCCGAATTCTACATAATCTTTAAGGTCGATTGAGTAGGCACAAACTTTGTCTGTTCCGTTAGGTTTGATTTCTGCCATCATACCTTTGTCAACTGCACCAGGGAAAACGAATCCACCATTATAGTCTGTATGTTCACCGATAAGGTTGATACGTCCTGGTGAGGCATATATTGAGCCAGTAGTACCGTCAAAATGCTTGATAAAGCGGCTTCTTACAAATTCTATGTCCATGATTATAAATATTAAAAGGTTAATATAATAAAATCATGATAGTACTATTTATAATAATACTACCATGATTTTCGTTAGTTATTCAACAGGAATATCTTTGTTTACATTCTTGCAACCTACGAGACCGTAGAAGAGAAGGTAAGCAAGAGCAAGTACGATTACCCAATAGCTGTTCATAAATCCGGCAACATCTGCTACCCAACCTTGGATAAGAGGGAGAATACCCCCACCGCAAACAAGTACCATAAATAAGCCGGAAGCAGCAGCTATATATTTTCCTAAACCTTCTACTGCAAGGTTAAAGATACTACCCCACATGATAGAAGTACATATACCAACTAGAACTAGATACATAGCATTTACAGGAACTTTAGCCAGTCCGAAAGACAAGCTGCCTGTAGCGCTTTGTTGAAGAACAGGAAGGTCAACCATTGTCTGTGTAGAAGAGAAGATTGCAAGCAATACCAGGATTAATCCAAGACCTGATGTGAATATCATCATTGCACGGCTTGAAACTTTTGCTCCTAATGATGCACCAGCCAAACGTCCTAAAAGCATCAGTAACCAATATGTACCTACAACGAAACCGGCTATTGTAGTGTTTATTCCCGCTCCACCTTTAGCAGTTTCTTCTGTAAGGAATAGATTTAAAGTTCCAGGAACACCTACTTCAATACCAACATATACGAATATTGCAATTGCTCCCAATACGAAATGGCGGAAACGAAGTACGCCTTTCATCAAGCTACCAATCGGTTCGCTTGTTTTAGCAGCAGCAGGTTCAGGTATATTAACAAAGAGCAATACTATGAATGCCAGTGCAAATACTGCCATTGCAGTGTACATAACAGGGAAGATCTGTGAAATAGTAGCTTTCTCTACAGAACCAGCTATAAGGATACCAACAAACATCGGTGTAATGGTAGCCATAACAGAGTTGAATGATCCTCCAATCTGGATAAGCTGATTTCCTTTGTTGCCTTCACCTCCAAGTTTATTAAGCATAGGGTTTACAACAGTGTTGAGCAGACACATAGAGAAACCTGAAATGAAAGCTCCTACCAAGTAAACGGCAAATGCAGACGATGGCGATGCATGTCCTGAAAGATATTGAACTCCAACACCTATAAAACCTACAGCAACAGCTATAAGTGCAGTCTTTTTATATCCTACTTTTGTTAATAATATTCCGCTTGGGATACCCATTACGGCATAAGCGATAAAGTTACCAAGGTTGCCTAACATTCCGAGGGCATTTGATACCGAGAACTGGTTTTTCAATACGATACCCATAGGGGCGGCAAGGTTGGTTACGAAAGCAATCATACCGAAAAGGAAAATCATGGTAATGATTGCAATGAAATTGCCATTTTGTTTTTGTTGGTTCATAATTTGTTTAAAAGATAAAATGATTAATTATTAGGTTTATTTATTTTTCTATTCCGAATTTGTATATAGTTACTTGATGATAAGTTTCTCCCGGTGTTAGTACTGCCGATGGGAAGTGACCTTTATTGGGTGTGTCAGGGAAACGTTGTGCTTCGAAACATATTGCACTTCTGGCAGGGAATGTTGCACCATGATAACCGCTGAAACCACTATGCCAGTTGGCTGTATATAGTTGTACTCCAGGCTCAGTAGTATAAACCTCCATACTTCTTCCGCTTATCGGTTCAACACATTTTGCTGCAAATGTCAAGGCTCCTTGTTCTTCTTTATTCAGAACATAGCAGTGGTCGTATCCTGCACCGTATATCAGCTGTTGGAATTTGTCATTAATTCTGCTACCAACAGTTTGTGGAGTTCTGAAGTCCATTGGTGTTCCTTCTACTTTGCTGATTTCTCCGGTAGGTATTGAAACCTCGTCTATCGGAGTATAGAAGTCGGCGTTAATAGTAAGAATATTGTTCTCTACAGATGGAGTAGGATTTTTAACTCCTGAAAGACTAAAGAAAGCATGATGTGTTAGGTTTATCAAAGTCTTTTTATCTGTAATGGCTGTATATGTTATGATTAGTTCGTTATTGTCAGATAGGGTATATATAACAGTTATATCCAAATTACCAGGGAATCCCTCTTCTCCGTCTTTGGATAAATAATGTAATGTTACGCTCTGTTTGCTTGTTTGTTCAGCATCCCATACGCGGGCATGATATCCAGTTGGACCTCCATGTAATGAATTAGGACCGTTATTTATAGTAAGATTATATTCTTTTCCGTCTAATTTGAATTTACCTTTCGCTATTCTGTTTCCGTATCTTCCGATAAGGGTACTTAAAAAAGGTTCCGGACTGTTTATTACGCCATCTATACTGTCGTGTCCTTGTATAACATTTTCTATTTTACCGTTTTTGTCTGGTACCATAATTGTCAGTATGGCACCTCCATAGTTTGTTACTGCAATTTCTGCACCTTTTTCATTTGATAAAATAAAGAGGTCTGTATGTTTTCCATCAATTGTTTTTTGGAAGTCTTCTCTTTTAAGACCGCTTAAATTGTTTTCATGGTAAAATGTGTTGTCCATATATTAAAAAATCTTTCTATTTACACATAATTTATTTTGTTGTGCAAATAAAAAGATTTTATTTAAAATACCCAAACATTTTTGCTAAAAGAAGTCGTATTTATCTTTATAAATGTTGTTATTTTGTTTAATTATGATTTTTGTATAATACCATAAGGTCAGATACAATAAAAGTGCTTCCACCAACAAATATCATGTCATTTTCACTTGCGTTCTTTTGGGCAGCTTCGAGTGCTTCTTTTACGCTATTGTATGCATTTCCATGCAATCCATGTCTGTTACCTATGGCTTTTATTTCGTTTGCTGGTAAAGCTCTTTTTACAGATGCCTGTGTGAAATAATATATAGCGTTTTTAGGCAACATTGAAATGACTCCGTTTATATCTTTATCATTTACCATCCCTATTATGAAATGTAAGTGTTCATACTTCATGTATGATAACTGATCCACAATATACTGCATTCCACCTGTGTTATGTCCGGTGTCACATATTAAGGTCGGTTTTTCTTCAAGCTTTTGCCATCTTCCCATGAGACCGGTAAGTTTGCATACATTCTTAAATCCGTTCTCGATGTCCTTTACGTTGATGTTATATCCTATTTCTTTTAGTTTATTTATTGCGTTAAGGATAGTATTGGTGTTTTTTAATTGGCAATAGCCGTTCAGTTCTCCATAAAGGTTTTCTATCTCATTTGTATGATAGATAAAATGTCCATTATCGTCTGTAGATGTGCTTTTAATAAGTTTGTTATCTTGTGCAAACGTGATTTCCGTACCTACAGTTTTTGCTTTGTTAGAAAAAACTTCTTTAGTTTCAGGGGTATATTCTCCTATAATTACCGGAATATTGTGCTTTATGATACCGGCTTTTTCTCCGGCTATTTTCTCGAGTGTGTTACCTAAAAACTGTGTGTGATCCAGACTAATGTTTGTAATTATACTCAGATCCGGAGTAATGATGTTTGTACAGTCGAGGCGTCCGCCTAAACCGACTTCTATAACGGCTACATCTACTTTCTTTTGCGAAAAATATAGAAAGGCCATTGCAGTTGTCAATTCAAAAAAAGAAGGATGCAATGGCTCGAAGAAACTCTTGTGGTCTTTTACAAAATTTATCACAAATTCTTCCTCGATAGGTTCACCGTTTACTCTTATGCGCTCGCTGAAATCAACCAGATGTGGTGAAGTATATAATCCAGTCTTATATCCGGCAGATTGCAGTATGGCTGCTATAGTATGCGAGCATGAGCCTTTGCCGTTGGTACCGGCAATATGTATTGTCTTGAAATTCTTGTGCGGATGATTAAAATAATTGTCCAGTTTGATAGTATTGTCCAGACCTTCCTTGTACGCGTCTTTGCCTATATTCTGGAATAAAGGCGTAACGTTATATAAATATTCAATTGTTTCTTTATAGTTCATGTCTTTGTTGCTTATTTTCACTGCAAATATCATCAATTTTTTTGGTTTGATTGTAATCGAAACTTCTATTTTTTTACCCATGAAATCATTGCTTTTTTATGATTATACAAAAATTAAAAATTTGTTTACTTGTAAACATAAATAATCAATTATAACTTTTGTTTTCTAATATGTTTTTTTATTTCTTTGTAAGTAAAACAAATATTAAATTATGAGTAGAATTTTTATAATCATATTTTGTCTGGCAACTTCATTTACATTATATACAGCCTGTACCTCAGGACAAGAAAAGGGGATTGATACTAATAATGATGATTTCATTCTTCAATGTGATACCTTATTGGGAACCTATCCGGATATTGTAGTCAAAAAATTGGATAGTGCAATTGCTGTTTCCCGTTTTAATGAAGAGCGTTATTCTCTGTTATTATTAAAATCGAAAGCCAAACTGTTCATGTCCGAATATGATTCTGTCCAAATATTATTGGATAGCATATCAGACTATTATGCAAGATACCGTGATGAGAAGAAAATGTATAAGATTCTGTCGAATGTAAACAACATGCGCGGTAATTTATATGCCAGAAGGACTGTAATGGATTCGGCAGTTATTTATTTTGATAAAGCATATAAGAATTCATCAAGATTGGGATTATCTCATGATTTGATTGATATTTCAATAAATCTGGCAGACTCATACGTACGTTGTGGTAAATTTGATTTAGGTGCATATTGGTACCGTAAGTCATTATTGCTTTCTGATTCTCTTCAGATTCCTGAAAATAATAGGTTCCCTTCATATTATGGACTTGCTCAGGTTTATATGGATTTGCGTGATTATAGCCAGTGCGATTATTATTATGATAAGGCTGGAAAGTATTACGATATTATGTTGCCCTATGAGAAACACATATATCTGAACAATAGGGGAAATTCATATTATTATCGTGGAGACTATGAAAAGTCTATGGAATATTTCCGTAAGTCTCTGGCTTTGGCAAATTCTTATCCGGGCATGGAGTTCGAGCGTAATTTCACTAAAGTGAACATGGGTGAAGTGTTTATGTTTATGAATCAGACAGATTCTGCTACACTATATCTTGAAGACTGTTATTCTTTTTTCAAATCAATAAATCATGTATCTGCCTTATATTATATTGAGACTCAGTTGATAGAATTGGCATTAAAGAAAGGAAAGGTAGATTTGGCTTCTAAAATTATATCTGGTGCTGTACAGCCTGATTTTATAGAACCTAATATGCTGCTTATACGTAATAAGTATCTTCAACATTATTATGAGAAGAAAGGGGACTATAAGAATGCTTACAAATATCAGATGAATAATACTCATATGGATGATTCTATCAGAAATGAAAGAATTAAAATGCGTTCCGCTGAAATTAGCTTGAAATATAAACAGGACAGTACATTGATGAAGAAAGAGTTTTTCATCAAGGAAAAAGAAAGTCAGGTTACTATGTTACACCAATGGATTTACGTTCTGGTGTTGGGCTCTCTTCTCATTGTTTCATTGTCCGGTATATTTATTATACATAGAAAGCGTAGAACTGACAAAAGAATTTGGAATATGCAAAAAGATATAAGTTCATTAAGGCTTGAAAATATAAGAAACAGGATATCACCTCACTTTATTTTTAATGTATTGAACAGGGAAGTAGTGAAATTTAATAACGAAGAGGACAAAAACAGCCTGGTAAATCTTTCAAAATTGATACGAAAAAATCTTGAACTGACAGGTAATCTATGTATAAGTCTGAATGACGAGCTTGATTTTGTGAAGACATATATTTCATTACAGAAACAGGCTATGGGTAATGATTTTCATTATTATATAAACGTAGGCGATGACGTTCCTCTTAAAGAAATACAAATTCCTTCAATGTTAATTCAGATTCCTGTTGAGAACGCCTTGAAACATGCTTTGAAAACCAAGGAAGGAGTGAAGAATCTCTGGATAAAAGTCGAGAAGGAGAATAACAATATTAATATAAGCATTACTGATAATGGTGGTGGCTTTAAGCCTGACAGTAGTAACCGTGGAACAGGTACAGGGCTTAAAGTCGTTACACAGAGCATCCAGTTGCTTAATATGTATAATAAGGAACCAATTACTATGAGAATTATAAATGTACAATTAGAGAACTCGGAAACAGGTTGTCAAATCAGATATTCACTGCCAATGGGTTACTCTTATAAAATCAGAAAATAATTATGTCTGCATTTTTTAAAGTAGCGATAATAGACGACGAACCGGAATCGGCAAGAGCTTTAATCGAGCAGTTGAAGACTTTTCCAAGATTTCATGTAGATGGTGTAGCTCACGATGCAACATCAGGAATCAGTATGATAAAACGTGTTCAGCCTGACTTGCTTTTCTTGGATGTTGAGTTGCCCGAAATGTATGGAATGGAACTTTTGGGAGAGATCAAGAACGACATAAAATGGAATATGCGTGTAGTATTCTATACAGCTCACGACAAATATATGATCAACGCATTGAGGAACAGTGCTTTTGATTTTCTATTAAAGCCGATTGACAGAAAAGAATTTGAGATAGTTATATCAAGATTTCTTGTAGATTATGAAACCAAACCAGCTCTTTTTGAAAGAGAAGATATTGTAAATATACATAAAGACTCATCATTTATGGTATTATTGCCAACCGGTGAAATGAGAATGATAAAGACTGCTGATGTAGGTTTCTTCAGATATGCTTCCGATAGAAAGATATGGGAGGCTGTTCTTACCACAGGGGAGAATGTTTCTTTGAGAAGAAATGTGTCGGCAGAGTTTTTGTGTGCGTTTGACAAGAAGTTTATACAAGTTCATAAGTCATATATTGTGAATATGGATTTCCTGGTCATGATACACGATAGTAATTGTGTGTTATGTCCGCCTTTTGAGGATTGCACCGAAGTGGTTGTTTCCAGAAAATATAAAAAGGGTTTGATGGAGCAATTCTGTATCTTTTGATTTATTATAAACAAAAAATAAGACGGCTGAAAACTTTTTATAGTATTCAGCCGTCTTCTGTTATATTAATCTGTGACTAGATTATTTTTCTTCGCTCCAGTCCATTGCAGCCATACGCTTGTAAGAAGCATAACGTTTCTTAGCCATGTCTTCGCAAGCAGCGAACAAGTCAGCAGCTTCAGTAGGATACTGTTTCATTACAGAAGCGAAACGAACTTCGCCCTTCAAGTAATCCTGGAATCCTTCCCAGTTTGGTTCTTTAGAGTCAAGTGAGAATGGGTTCTTACCTTCTTCTTCCAATGCTGGGTTGAAGCGCCACAAGTGCCAGTAACCACATTCTACAGCCTTAGCCTCTTCAGCCTGAGATTTACCCATACCGGCTTTCAAACCGTGGTTGATACATGGAGCGTAAGCGATAACCAATGATGGACCTGGATAAGCTTCAGCTTCGCGGATAGCCTTCAATGTCTGAGCCTGGTCAGCACCCATTGCAATCTGTGCAACGTAAACATATCCGTAAGTTGTAGCTATCATACCAAGGTCTTTCTTACGTACTCTCTTACCAGATGCAGCGAACTTAGCGATAGCACCAAGAGGAGTAGCCTTAGATGACTGACCACCAGTGTTAGAGTAAACTTCTGTATCAAGTACAAGGATGTTTACATCTTCGCCGGAAGCGATAACGTGGTCAAGACCACCGTAACCTATATCGTAAGAAGCACCGTCACCACCGATAATCCACTGTGAGCGTTTTACCAGGTAGTCTTTGAATTCAGCGATAGTAGCGCAGTAAGAGCACTTGTCTTTAGCAGCTTCTACCATAGGGATGATCTTTTCAGCAGCAGCTTTGCTCTTGTCAGCATCGTTGCGGCCGTCAATCCATTCCTGGAATGCTTCCTTGTATTCAGCTGGAGTACCTTCAGCAGCGATAGCAGCCTTCATTGCTTCTTCCAGACGGTTGCGGAGTTTCTTGTTAGCCAATTCCATACCAAGACCGAATTCGCAGAAGTCTTCGAACAAGGAGTTAGCCCATGCTGGACCCTGACCCTTTTCGTTTGTTGTATATGGAGTTGAAGGAACTGAACCAGAATAGATAGAAGAACATCCTGTTGCATTAGCTACCATTTCACGGTCACCGAACAACTGAGAAATCAATTTAACGTATGGAGTTTCACCACAACCAGAGCAAGCTCCAGAGAACTCGAACAATGGAGTAGCGAACTGAGAGTTCTTAACGTTAGCCTTGATGTCAACCAAGTGCTGTTTGCTCTTAACGTTTTCAGCGCAGTAAGTCCAGTTAGCAGCTTCAGCAAGCTGAGTTTCAAGAGGTTTCATAGTAAGAGCCTTACCACCCTTCTTAGGATTACCCGGACATACGTCAGCACAGTTACCGCAACCTAAGCAGTCCATTACGTCAACCTGCATACGGAATGTCATACCGTCGAACTGTTTACCTACAGCCTTCAATGTAGTGAAGTTAGCACCAGCCTGTTCGTTAGCGTCAAGAACGAATGGACGGATAGCAGCGTGAGGACAAACGTAAGCACACTTGTTACACTGGATACAGTTTTCAGCATTCCATTCTGGAACGAAAGCAGCTACACCACGTTTTTCGTATTTAGCTGTTCCCTGATGCCAAGTACCGTCTTCGATACCCTTGAATGCAGAAACTGGAAGCAAGTCACCATCCTGAGCGTTGATAGGACGAACTACTTCGTTGATGAATGCTGGATCGTTGTTAGCAGCAGCACCTTCAACTTCGAGGCTAGCCCACGCTGGATCTACAGTAAGCTGTTTGTATTCACCACCGCGGTCAACAGCAGCATAGTTCTTGTTTACAACGTCTTCACCCTTCTTACCGTAAGACTTAACGATGAATTTCTTCATCTGTTCTACAGCAAGTTCTACAGGGATAACGCCTGTGATACGGAAGAATGCAGACTGAAGGATTGTGTTAGTACGGTTACCAAGACCGATTTCCTGAGCAATCTTAGTTGCATTGATGTAGTAAACAGTGATATTATTTTCTGCGAAATATTTCTTAACCTTGTTAGGCAAGTTCTTAGCAAGTTCTTCACCTTCCCAGATAGTGTTAAGAAGGAAAGTACCGTTCTTACGCAAACCGCGAGTTACATCGTACATGTGCAAGTAAGCCTGTACGTGGCAAGCTACGAAGTTAGGAGTAGTTACCAAGTAAGTAGAGCGGATTGGGTGGTCACCGAAACGCAAGTGAGAGCAAGTGAAACCACCAGACTTCTTAGAGTCGTATGAGAAGTATGCCTGGCAATATTTGTTAGTGTTGTCACCAATGATTTTTACAGAGTTCTTGTTAGCACCTACAGTACCATCAGCACCAAGTCCGTAGAATTTAGCTTCGAACATACCTTCACCGCCAAGAGCGATTTCTTCTTTCTTAGGAAGAGAAGTGAATGTAACGTCGTCAACTATACCGATTGTGAAGTGGTCTTTTGGAGTAGGCAAAGCCAAGTTTTCGTAAACAGAAAGAATCTGAGCTGGAGTTGTATCCTTAGAACCAAGACCGTAGCGTCCGCCAACGATAACAGGAGCATTTTCCTGTCCGTAGAAGCAGTCTTTAACGTCAAGGTAAAGAGGTTCGCCGTTAGCTCCAGGTTCTTTTGTACGGTCAAGAACTGCGATACGTTTAGCAGTCTTAGGTACAGCAGCCAAGAAATGTTTAGCTGAGAACGGACGATACAAGTGTACAGAAACCAAACCAACTTTTTCGCCGTTAGCCATCAAGTGGTCGATAGCTTCGCGAGCAGCTTCTGTTACAGAACCCATAGCGATGATTACGCGTTCAGCGTCTTCAGCACCATAGTAGTTGAACAAGCCGTAGTTACGTCCTGTAATCTTGCTGATTTCGTTCATATATTCTTCTACGATAGCAGGAACTGCGTCATAGAATGGGTTGCATGATTCTCTGTGCTGGAAGAAGTGGTCTGGGTTTTCAGCCATACCGCGTGCAACTGGCTTATTAGGGCTTAGTGCACGTTCACGGAATTCAGCCAAAGCTTTCTGGTCGATAAGTGGAGCGAGGTCTTCGTTTTCCAACATTTCGATTTTCTGTATTTCGTGTGAAGTACGGAAACCATCGAAGAAGTTCAAGAATGGAACGCGTGATTTGATAGTTGACAAGTGAGCAACACCGGCCAAATCCATAACTTCCTGTACAGAACCTTCGCAAAGCATAGCGAAACCAGTCTGACGGCAAGACATAACGTCCTGATGGTCACCGAAGATACACAATGCGTGAGAAGCAAGTGTACGAGCTGATACGTGGAATACACATGGAAGGAATTCACCTGCAATCTTATACATGTTAGGGATCATAAGAAGAAGACCCTGAGATGCAGTGTAAGTAGTAGTCAAGGCACCAGCCTGAAGAGATCCGTGTACAGCACCTGCTGCACCGCCTTCTGACTGCATTTCCTGAACAAGAACTGTTTCGCCGAAGATGTTTTTACGTCCTGCGGCAGCCCATTCATCTACATATTCAGCCATTGTAGAAGATGGAGTGATAGGGTAGATAGCTGCTACTTCTGAGAACATATACGAGATATGTGCTGCAGCCTGGTTACCATCACAAGTGATGAATTTTTTTTGTTTAGTCATACAATTACTAAATTATAATAATTAGTTAATAAGAACTTGTATTCTCGTTTAATATAAGAATCCGAACATCCATAACGGAATCTGGTTACCATGTCCCAGTTCCAGTTTGTGCATTGCGTAATATACGTTCGGGTTAGTTTTGAACTTACTTCCTTCGGCGCATATTCTGAAATGCAGGTCGTTGTCAACAAGGAAAGATGTTCCCTTGTCTCCCTTGTTTATCTTGTGATCTTTCCACAGAGAGTTAACAAAGAATGTTTCCAATACATCCTGCTCTTCCACTTTCACTGGATAAATGCTATACATCAGACTGGTGTTGTGCATCATGATTTTTGCAGGTTTCTTCGGGAATGATTCTCCTTTAGGGTAAACCATGTTTATCAGTCTTGCATCAGCCAGATATTTGATATAGTTCATTACCGTTGCGCGTGAAGTCTGTATCTCTTCTGCCAGTTGGCTTACGTTGGGTGCCCCCGGTCCGTCAACCGCCAGTAAATATAGTAATTTTTTTATTTTCGAGAGATATTTCAGCTCAATTTGTTTTATTAATAATATATCCACTTCCACCATCATGTTCATTGTTTTCAGCAGATTTTCTGAGAAATTCCTTTTTTCAAGGAAGAACGGATAGAATCCATGATGTATGTAGTCCTGCAGATATTGTGTAGGATTGACATGCGGAAGTATGGTTTTTGCTATATGCTCGTGGTTGTTCAGTATTTCTTCCAAAGTATATTTGGAGAAATTGTTGCCAGTCTGTAGATTTAGGAATTCACGGAATGAAAATCCTCTGAGGTTATACGATTTCACTATACCGTTAAGTTCTGGATTTTCTTCCTTAAGTCTCATTACCGACGAACCAGTAAATACGATTTTCAAGTTCGGAAACTTTTCATAACATGTACGCAGGGCGACACTCCAATCGGGCAATTTGAATACCTGGTCTATGAGAAGTACTTTTCCACCACGTTTTATGAAATCGGCTGCAAAGTCAACCAGACTGGTCTGCGAGAAGTAAAAGTTATTCATGTTTACATAAAGGCAAGAACGGTCCAAACCAAACTTTTCTTTTGCATATTGCAGAAGGAAAGTAGTTTTTCCTACTCCTCTAGTACCTTTGATACCAATCAAGCGTGCGCTCCAGTCTATTTCGTCCATAAGATCTCTGCGTACGGGAGCATTGGTATGCTCAACCAAATAAGAATGTGTTCTATAAAAAGCCTCCATGAATATATTCTTTACTTTGGTGCAAATATACGAATAGTTCATAATATTGCAAACTAGACATAGCAAAAATTATTTTTTTAGTATATCTTTGTAGATAAATTTCTGTGAAGATACGATGGAAAAGCAGTTGTACATATTCAATCCTTGGCACGACATGGCCTTGGCTAATTTCACTCCATATTTTAAAGTATCATCGGAAATACTTCGCATGAGTTGCGATTTGTGTTTCCTTCCTGTATGGTATGCTCCTGATGATGCATATATTAGAATTTACGATACCGATACGGCTGAAACTTTTATTTCCCAAGTATCTGAGTTCGGAAGATTTGAGAAGTCAAGATTTGTTGAAAATGGTTTTGCATGCGATATTGTGCCTTGGGGATGGAGTCCTTCTTTAGTACATACGCTTGTTAAAGACGGGGTTGACAGCTGTTTTTTGCCAACTCATGAGACGCTGGATAAAATACGTTTCCTGTCAGGCAGGCAGAGGTGTGTAGATGTATTGTCAGAACTTTCCGTTGTTGAATCTACATGTGGAAAGGCCTTTTGCTGTTACAGCATGGAAGATGTGAAAAACTATCTTCAGATATACGGCAAACTTATACTTAAATCTCCATGGTCGGGTAGTGGCAGAGGTCTTTGTCGTGTATCTCCAGATGTATGGAGTAAAAATATTGAAGGGTGGATTTCACGTATTCTTCGCACCCAAGGATGTGTGATGGCAGAACCTATATATAATAAGGTGTGCGATTTTGCAATGGAATTCTATTCTTCTCCCGAGGGTAGTGTGTCTTTTGCCGGCTATTCATTGTTTGAGACTGATGCGTTTGGCAATTATAAGCAGAATTTATTATTGTCTGATGATGAGATAGAAACACGTTTGCTTTCTTACAATATTTCGTTTGACACACTGCGTGAAGTGCGCAGGCGACTGATTGATATATTCAATAATATGATAGCAGGGGCTTATACCGGTTATTTTGGAGTGGATATGATGTTGTGTTTTCAAGATGAAGAGATGTTGTTGCATCCATGCGTAGAAATAAATATGAGGATGAATATGGGTGTCGTGTCACGCATCATTTATGACAGATACCTATCTTCATCCTCACATGGCTATTTTGTTACAGAACATTATAATTCAGATGGTGAAGCTCTGCAGTCTCATCGGAAAATGTTGTCCGAGCAACATTTGGTTCTCGATTCCGATGGTCGTATCAAAAGCGGATATCTCACTCTTACTCCTGTTCTGTCTTCTACTCGATACCAGGCATACGTGATTGTGAAGGAATGATGATTCTTCTTCCGAAGTTTGCCTTTTTAGGAGTTTCTATTGCCTTCAGATCAGCAGTATGTGTTTCTTGCGTTCTTGATGCCGGATATACTTTTCCGGCTTTTTCAAGTGCTACTCTTAGCATAGCTTCGTTTTCGTCACCAAGTTGATATGTTTCCAAAGGGTTGTCTTTTACTTCTGCTTCTACATTAGGTTTAAGCCCGTTTGGCATACAAGGTGTTTCGTCATTTACATTTTTATATATGCTAACCATAACATAAATACCCCAGTCTTTTATAACCTGTGGAACTTTATCGTATGCGTCTTCTGCGGCAAGCATCCATCCAGTGCAATATTTACCGTGCGACTGCTCACCTATAAGTTCAATATCCATATATGGCATTAATCCTGACAGAAGAGCTTCCGAAGCTGACGCACTGTTGCCTGTTATGATACCATAGATTTTTTCCAGACCGATGTTTGCATCTTTTGTGCTTACATTCAAGTCCATATCTTCATAATTATATTCTGTTTGGAATCTTGTGATGGTAGAAATACCTTCCTGTTCATAGTACTTTGTAAAGAATTCATTATAATCTTCTTTTTCGAAAACATCTTTATTTGTTACATTAACCTGTGGGGCGAACATTGATGCCAAAACATTTTCGGTAATTACATATCCACCTCCATTATATCTGAGGTCCAGAATCAGTTCTTTTATACCCTCGTTCTTGAATTCCTTGCATATGTTTATAAGTTCAGGGATGGATTTCAAGTCAAAGCTGCTGTATGCCAGATATCCCACTTTCTTACCATCTAAATTATATACTGAGTCGCACAAAATGGGGTTTTCGTACGTCTTTACCGCTTCCAATGACAATTCGGTAGTTGGTGTTATAGTATTGCCAACCAGTTTTGCCATTGAAAGTTTTATTTGAGAAGAGTAAAACAAATCAAGGTAATTTTCTGTAGTAAGTGTTTTACCATCTATTTTATATATCAAATCCCCTCTTTTAATTCCTGCTTTTTCAGCAGGACTGTTTTCCGATACAAATGCTACAGCAGCTATAACTTCGTTGGAGTTTTCACTCAACAAATAAACTTTGGGAGTATATCCGTATGTAGTAGTAACCCCTTCTACACTGCTTGTAAACTCGTCCATGTTGTCAGTCAGCATAGTCCATTTGTCAATCTCGTCAGTTCCGTCGTGATATCGTATTTTTTCTACAGTTGCTATTGGGTCACTATTCTTTTCCGGATCAAGCTGGTTAAGATCTTTTGAAATCTCCTCGTTCCAGTAATAATATATTTCCAATGCTTCTCTTGCGAATCTGTTTGCATACCTGGTTTCTTCTGTGATTTTTGATTTATCACCCGAATTGTCACTGTTTCCTTCTTCTTTTGTACATCCTGTGATAACATATCCTGAAATTATTAAGCAGGACAATGTGAGTTTAAGTCTGTTTAAGTCCATAGTTTCTCTTTTTTAAGATTATTAGTTTACATAGATTACAAATCTAAATAAAAAAACTGTTTTTTGTGCAATTTATACAGTAAAAAAACTGTTTATTTTCTAGTATTCCAAATCTATTTTTAAACGTGCGCACATTTAACTTAAAACGTACGTTCATTCGATTTAAAACGTGCGCACGTTTAAGGTAAAACATGCGCACGTTTTTTAGGGAATATAAAATCGAATAGAAATCCAATATGTCAACAATGTATCTATTATTTCATATAAACAGGTAGTGTTTGCCATAGCCGGAATGAGTAACCAACTGTTTGTTTCTACTTACATGCTTCAGTTGCCAGATAAAACAAGTTTGGAAAAATTCTTATTAGAACAATTAAAAAAGTAAATCATTCACATATAAGATGGACTGAAAAGGAAGTATTAAAACATTAATTCCATTTTCAGTCCATTTTACAATTACAGTTTCCAGCCGGAAATGCTTTCTTGAATATTCCATAAATGAGCGTACAGCCCTTCATTTCGGACAAGGTCATCATGTGTGCCTTCTTCCTTTATCCGTCCGTTGTCCAAGACAATAATCTGGTCAGCATCCTTGATAGCTTTAAGCCTGTGGGCAATGGCGATAACGGTACGTCCCTTGATTAACGAATCGATTGCTTTCTGTACTTCCACTTCATTTTCGGGGTCAAGTGAGGCGGTCGCTTCATCAAGCAGGATGATTTGTGCGTCTTTCAGCATGGCACGGGCTATGGATATGCGTTGCTTTTCTCCGCCCGAAAGGGTACACCCCCCTTCGCCTACCAAGGTGTCATATCCTTTGGGCAACCGCATGATGAAATCATGGCAACAGGCTTTTTTAGCTGCGGCTATAATTTCTTCTTCCGTCGCGTCAGTTTTACCAAAGCGGATATTATTGCGTATGGTGTCCTGAAACAGATAGACATCCTGAAATACCATAGAGATGTGGCTCATCAGACTTTCTGGATTTATCTCATTCATCGGAACACCATTGAAAAAGATACATCCTTTCTGTGGGTCGTAGAAACGGGCGCAAAGCTTCATCACCGTACTTTTCCCGCTTCCCGAAGGTCCGACAAGAGCCGTCAAGGAGTTTTTCGGGAGCGTAATGTTTATATCATGCAACACTTCCTTGTCTTGATAGGCAAACGATACGTGTTCAAACCGGATGTCGCCCGCTGCCGGGGATTGCCGTTCTCCTTTCATCTCCGGCTCGTTCATCAAGGAAAGGATGCGTCCACCGGCAATGGAAAAATAGCGGAACTCGGTAAAGTTTGTCAGGGCGGAAGTCAGCGGGTCGAACACACGAGAACCGACCACAAGGAATAGCACGAATACAAGGATTGAAAGTTGCCCTCCCAACAGAAGGTAAGTTCCACATAGCACCATCATTGTCAGCCCGGCACGTACTAAAGTGATGCTCAACAAGACGAATGGGCCTAACAAGGCCTCCTGACGGATGCAAGCACGGCGAAGTTCCGCAAAAGCATCGCGCAACCTAACAAAGCGGTCACCTATCAGATTGTACGCTTTCATTACACGAATACCCTGTAAGTATTCTTCCAACCGATTTCCAGCATTTATTTTTGCTTGAATTTGCCTGCCGCTTAACTTCCGCTGTGCCTTTGTGCTTGCCCACAGGACGAGCAAGGCAAGCGGCAAGGCGGCAAACATACTGACCGCCATCCTCCAATCTATCCATACAAGCGAAGCAAAAGCCAGTACGGGCATGACTATGGCACCCATAAGTTGGGGCAGGTGGTGCGAAATTCCGGTTTCTGCCATCATGAAGTCCGTAACAAGCATAGACGACAAATCACCCGGATCACGTTTCGACAAAAAGCCCAACGATAGTTTCCGCAAGTGCTCCGCCAGCGACAAACGCCCGGAAGCACTCATTTCGTATGCTCCTCTAAAATTGGCTCGGTAGGATGCCCGTTCTGCCAAAGCCATGACCAGCATATAAACAGCCATAATGCCGAATATCCACCACAGGCGGGTCGTGTCAAGCGGCTGTCCGCTCCCGTCAAATGCACTGAAAATGATACGTATCGCTTCTATAGAAAGACAAAACGGTACTATATTCACTAAGTTGGCAAGCATGGTGTAACCCACCGGCTTGTAAAGTCTTTCCGTGTGACCTATTGTAATATTCTTTATTGCATTCATATCTTATTTTATTTATATGCTATAATATGTATTTCTTCCTTTTTACGGATTGTTCTGATGGATGAAAATCCGACTTCATGCAACCGCTCTTCCAATTCTGCCGGAGTATAGACAACCATACCGTCTATCCGTTCCGTCCACATTTTTCCAAGTTCGGGGTCGCTCGCTTCCAGACTAATAAGGAAACAACCTCCTTCTCGGAGAACACGCGCCACTTCAGACAACGCTATGTTTACAGGCGACCAAAAATAGACCGTTTCAAAAGCCGTGATAGCATTAAAGAATCCATCCTCATAAGGTAATGAACAAACATTCCCTTGTTGTATGAAACATCTTTTATTCAAGTCTTTTTCGTTATACTTTTGGGCGAATGAAACACTTTCTTCTGACAGGTCTATGCCATAGATATTTCCTTTTGGACATAAATTCAATAAACGTTTCAAATTCGCACCACCGCCACAGCCTATATCAAGAACATTCCAATTCGGCTGCCATTCCACTTGCTTCATGCCACGATTAGCTAAAGATGCATGAAAACAATTCATTCCTCGCAAAATCATCCGTCCCCAAAATCCTTGCGGACAACTTGTGTTTTGCAAGACCTTGTTTAAGAAATTCTTCTTTCTCATATTGCTTTTAGTTTTTGTTCAACGTCCAATGGTATGCGCTCGTATAGGCATCCCACATGTTTTTATATACACCCTCCGTCACAGACAATTGTTCATGCCTTCCGCATTGCACAATGCTTCCTTCTTTCATGACGACAATCTGATGCGCAGAAATAATGGAAGAAAGGCGATGGGCAATCACAATGACCGTCTTGTCCTTTATCAGTGACTGCAAAGCCATCTGCATTTTATGCTCGTTTTCAGGGTCAGCGAAAGCAGTCGCTTCGTCCAACACCAGTATCGGAGCATTCTTCAATATGGCACGAGCCACACATATCCGTTGGGCTTCACCGCCGGACAGGAATACACCTTTATCGCCTATCCTTGTTTCGTAGCCTTGCGGCAAACGCTCTATGAAATCGTGGCATTGGGCAGCTTTCGCAGCGGCTATCACCTTTTCTTTCGTGGCATCAGGAGAGCCTACGGCGATGTTCTCATAAAGAGTGTCGTAAAAAAGGAAAGTGTCTTGAAAGACGAATGAAACCATATCCATCAGTTTTGCGGTAGGTATTTGGCGTATATCTGCACCGCCTATACATATTTTCCCTTGCTCCACATCCCAGAACCGAGGTATCAGGTTGGCAACCGTTGATTTGCCGCTTCCTGACGGACCGACAAGGGCGGTTATCTTTCCTTGTGGTGCAATGAAGCTGACATCACGCAGGGCTTCCGTCCGTGTTCCCTGTTCTGTGTTCTCGTAGGAGAATGACACATGGCGAAATTCCACATCGTAAGCGGCAGGCACTTGCGGATGTACCGGCTCCGGCACAGGTTTCTTTTCAAGTATGCGGTCGATACGGTTTACACCTTCATCGATGTCGCGCGTATTACCTCCCAAGAATGTCAGTTTATAAACGGGGGAAGCCATACCCGGTCCCATGATAATGAAGAACAGCCATACTACCGCCAATGACAAGGATTGCGGACTGGCTTGCATCAGCAAGATGCCCATAGGAAGAATAAACGTTACCATCGAATTGAGCAAGACGGTAAAGGCAATCATCCCGTTCTGGTAGGTGTCACAGCATTTCAAGGCGAATGTCTTGTATGCCTGAATCTCGGCATTGAACTGACGGAACGAACGGACGCTTTGCCCGAATATCTTGACGACGGGCATTCCCCGTACATACTGCACGGCGGACGCGCTCATCTTTTCCTGCGCATCGTAATAGATGGCCATGAACTCCCTTGCCCTTTTTCCCATGAAATTGGAAAATTGCAGGAATAAGCTAAGCACCACAACGGCCAGGCACACGACTGTCAGCCACACATCCAGCGAGAAAAAGATGACCAGCATTACCACTACCGTTGCCATTACATTGACCAAATCCGGAATGGTATGGGCGATGAAGCCCTCTATTTTCTCGATATTCTGGTCCATTGTTTTCTTGATGGCTCCCGTAGAGGTATTGTTCAAATATCCCAAAGGCAGTTTGCCGATATGTTCAGACAGACGGACACGCAACCCATACAAGATACGGAATGCAGCCACATGTGAGGACATCAGGGCGGCATAGAGCAATATCAATCCGCTAACAAGCCCTCCAAATGCAATCCATCCCCAACGCATCATGTCCGTTCCGTCCAAAGCGGAAAGATTGGAGCCATTCGACAGCAACTCTTTCAAAATTTCATAAACTGCCCAATAAGGCACAAGCATACACACCGCGCTGCCAGCCGACAGCAGACCTGCTAATATAAGCAGACCTTTCCTTTGTCCCGCTATCTCGAACAGACGGGACAAACCTTTTTTCTTTTTTGATTTTTCCATTGTTATTACGCTATTTTGATGTGATTTTATATCCGAGCAATGAACTGAATTTGTAGCAGAGCCAAGGGATGCGCCCCAATATCTGCCCGAAGAAGAATCCCCAGCGTGAACGGAAGAACTTCATATAGTTAGCCTGTTCAATGAGCTTTAAAGACGGTTCCCATTGTTCCACCACATACCCGTTGCTTATGCCGGAACGGATTTGAGCCTCGTGTTTGCGGAGCGAATCGGGCTTCACACCATGTCGGCTCATTATCGTGCCGCACACGTCAAACCACAATTCACCTCCCCCGAAACGGTTTGCCACGTGATGCAGGAAGGATTTTACTTGCTTCTCGTAGAAGTACATCAGTACCCCCTCCACGATGAAGATAAATTCTGCTTCGGGGTGCTTCCGGCGCAGGTCATCCATCCAGTCGGTCTCCAACAAAGACGCTTCAATATAGACATTGTCCGGCTGTTCGGGTATCAATTCCCGGCGTAGAGCAATGACCTCAGGCAAATCCAAATCATAAAAGACTGCTTTCTGACTTCCGATACGCTGGAAACGGGTATCCAGTCCACATCCCACATTGACCACGACCGGATGCGAATGTGCTTTAATAAATCGGCGCACAGCGCAGTCAAAATACCATCCACGCACCACGCATCCCACTTCGCTCAACTTTGCCCCGTCGAACTGGGAATAATCGTATTCCAAACTGTCCGCCAGCCATTCCGCAGCCTTGTCATATAGAATGGGATTATTCCGGCGACTTTCTTTGGCTCTCATGTATAGCGGAATAAGCAATGTTTCCGCTACAATACTCTTAAACTTGTATTTCTGTCTCATATTTTTGGAGTGTTTAATAGTGAACGATATTCAGAATTGTTCATAAAAAAAGGAGGAAACCTCCGTGAAGATTTCCTCCTTACCAACCGTTCTGATGCGGTTGAATGTTCGTATGTACGTTGTCTGTATCTCATATCTTGATAATAGCCCTCCAACCTTGGATTTCAAACAGAATATAATCGTGCAAAATAGCCTCCATCTCTTGCCTGGGTACGGAATGCATCAATAGCTCCTCGAACATCGTGAACATCCATACCGTATGCAAATGAATGATAAAATCGGACACAGCCGTATTGATTTCGGGATGTTTCCGCTGCATGGACGCGAACCACGCCTTAACCAATTCCGTGGAACGGTCGGTATAATTCTCACGGAAGCGTTCCAATGAAGAACCTTGCGCACGGAACAACAGTATTTCCATTAGCGAACGGTGTTTGTCTATAAGCGAAACATATTCGTCAATGCAGGATTTCAGGTATTTTTCCGACCGCATCATCATAATATCTTCGCCCCGTATGCCGTGGTGTTCTTGCAGCATGGCTTCCAAAGCGCACAAAACAGGACGGACCACTTCATGGAATAATTCATCTTTGCTTGTGAAGTAGTTATAGATATTCCCGACACCAACCCCAGCTAACTCCGCTATTTCGCGCATGGAAGTTTTGGAATAGCCTTTCTTCTCGAATTGCTGCCTGGCAATCGTCAATATCCGACCCCGTATGTCCTCTTTCAGCACTTGCATTTATAATGAACAATGTTTCTGATTTTGTTTCTGCAAATGTACGGGGCTTAAATTTATCCGGCAATACCTATTTTTAGGGATTTTACAATATCCAATATATACTTTGGACTTTATTTTATGTAAGCGTAAATAAGAAAGTAACTATTCAAAATTAATTTTATACATATGAGTAATTCACAAATAAGTTCGTACCTACAGATGCCAGTGCCCTGTTTGTACAATAGAAAAGCGAGTCCTTA